>NZ_JAQUAL010000130.1:0-9315 GCF_028687295.1 Simplicispira sp. | reverse complement strand
GCCTCGCGCGAGAGGTTGATGTGCGGCATGTTATTGGCCTCGCGCGCATCCCACTGCGAACCGTAGACGGGCCTGCCCGACAACGCCTGCATGGTCACCGGGGTGATGAACTGCGCCGCCGCCTCGGTCATGACCACCTGCACGGTGGCGCCCGCCTTGATCAGCAGGCGGCATAAATCCGCCGATTTGTAACAGGCTACGCCTCCGCTGAGGCCCAGGACGATGTGTTTGCCAGCAAGCTCTTTCATGGGGCGCAATTTAGCAGACACCTATAATCCCGATTTCCCACCACCAACACATGACATGACCAAATTTGTCTTCGTCACCGGCGGTGTGGTGTCTTCCCTGGGCAAGGGAATCGCCTCAGCCTCCCTTGCCGCGATCCTCGAATCGCGGGGCCTCAAAGTCACCCTCATCAAGCTCGACCCGTACATCAACGTGGACCCGGGCACCATGTCGCCATTCCAGCACGGCGAGGTTTTTGTCACCGACGACGGTGCCGAAACCGACCTTGACCTGGGCCACTACGAGCGTTTCATTGAAACGCGCATGAAGAAGTCCAACAACTTCACCACCGGCAAGATTTACCAGTCGGTGCTTGAAAAAGAGCGCCGCGGCGACTACCTCGGCAAAACGGTGCAGGTGATTCCGCACGTTACCAACGAAATCCAGGAATACATCCAGCGTGGCGCTGGCATCGGCACCCCCGATGCGGTGGACGTGGCCATCTGCGAAATCGGCGGCACCGTGGGCGACATCGAATCGCTGCCGTTTCTGGAGGCCGTGCGCCAGTTGAGCCTGAAGCTGGGCCCCAACAACGCCGCCTTCGTCCACCTGACCTACCTGCCCTGGATTGCCACGGCGGGCGAGCTCAAGACCAAACCCACCCAGCACACGGTGCAGGAGCTGCGCAAGATCGGCATCCAGCCCGATGCGCTGCTGTGCCGCGCCGAACGCAAGGTGCCCGCCGAAGAGCGCGAAAAAATCTCGCTGTTCACCAACGTGCCCGAGTGGGGCGTGATCAGCATGTGGGACGTGGACACCATCTACAAAGTGCCGCGCATGCTGCACGAGCAGGGCCTGGACGGCCTGATCTGCGACAAGCTGCGCCTGAACACCCCGCCCACCAGCCTCAAGCGCTGGGATGCACTGGTGCATGAAACCGAGCACCCGCAGGGCCAGGTGCGGGTGGCCATGGTGGGCAAATACGTGGATTTGTCCGACAGCTACAAGTCGGTCAACGAGGCGCTGCGCCACGCCGGCATGCAAAGCCATGTGCGCGTGAAGATCGACCACATCGACTCCGAAACCATCACCCCCGAGGGCGTGGCCAGCCTGGGCCAGTACGACGCCATCCTGGTGCCTGGCGGCTTTGGTCAGCGCGGCGTGGAAGGCAAAATCTGCACCGCCCAATATGCCCGTGAGCACCAGGTACCTTACCTGGGCATCTGCCTGGGCATGCAGGTGGCCACCATCGAATACGCCCGCCACGTGGCGGGCCTGACCGGCGCCAACAGCACCGAGTTCGACCCCGCTACACCCCACCCGGTCATTGCCCTGATCAACGAGTGGAAAGATGCCGACGGTAGCATCCAGACGCGCGATGCCAACTCCGACCTGGGCGGCACCATGCGCTTGGGCGCGCAAAGCTCGGACGTGGCCAAAGGCACGCTGGCGCACAGCATCTACGGCGACGTAGTCACCGAGCGCCACCGCCACCGCTACGAAGCCAACGTCAACTACCTCGATCAATTGCGCCAGGCTGGGCTGGTGATTTCGGCGCTGACGCAGCGCGAGCACCTGACCGAAATCGTCGAGCTGCCCCAAAACGTACACCCGTGGTACGTGGGCGTGCAGTTCCACCCCGAGTTCAAATCGACGCCATGGGCGGGCCACCCGCTGTTCAACGCCTTCATCAAGGCAGCGATTGCGCACCAGCAGGCGCAAAAGGCCGCCAGCGCAACCCCTGCTGCCGCAGAAGCGACCCACGCCGAGGCCAGCGTATGAAACTGTGCGGCTTTGATGTCGGGCTGGATCAGCGCTTCTTCCTGATCGCAGGCCCCTGCGTGATCGAGTCCGAGCAGCTGCAAATGGACGTGGCCGGGCAACTGAAGGAAATCACCGCCAGCCTGGGCATTCCGTTCATCTTCAAAAGCAGCTTTGACAAAGCCAACCGCAGCTCGGGCGCCAGCTTTCGCGGCCCCGGGCGCGAGCGCGGGCTGGAAATTCTGGCCAAGGTCAAACGCGAATTGCAGGTGCCGGTGCTCACCGACGTGCACACCGAAGACGACATCCGCGAAGCCGCCCAGGTGGTGGACGTGCTGCAAACGCCCGCCTTCCTGTGCCGCCAGACCGACTTCATCCGTGCTGTCGCGCAGTCGGGCAAGCCGGTGAACATCAAGAAGGGCCAGTTCCTGGCGCCCCACGACATGAAGAACGTCATCGACAAGGCCCGCGCCGCTGCGCGCGAGGCGGGCCTGCCCGAAGACAACTTCATGGCCTGCGAGCGCGGCGCCAGCTTTGGCTACAACAACCTGGTGTCCGACATGCGCAGCCTGGCCATCCTGCGCGAGAGCGCCGCCCCGGTGGTGTTTGACGCCACGCACAGCGTGCAACTGCCTGGCGGCCAAGGCACCAGCAGCGGCGGCCAGCGCGAGATGGTGCCGGTGCTGGCGCGCGCCGCCGTGGCCGTGGGCGTGGCCGGCCTGTTCATGGAAACCCACCCGAATCCAGCCCAGGCGATGAGCGACGGCCCCAACTCGGTGCCGTTGCAGCACATGAAAACCCTGCTGGAAACCCTGGTGGCGCTGGACACCGTGACCAAACAGCACGGCTTTCTGGAAGACCGCCTGGCCGCCTGGGCCTGACCCGCAATTACTACAAAAAGCATAGCTGCTCGCGCTTACCCCGTAAGCCTTGCAGCCCGATTTGATTCAAAACCCCTCAAAGGAAGACCATGAGTGCCATTGTTGACATCGTAGGCCGTGAAGTGTTGGACAGCCGCGGCAACCCCACCGTCGAATGCGACGTGCTGCTCGAATCGGGCGTGATGGGCCGTGCTGCCGTGCCCTCGGGCGCCTCCACCGGCTCGCGCGAAGCCATCGAGCTGCGCGACGGCGACAAGAGCCGCTACCTGGGCAAGGGCGTGCTCAAGGCCGTGGAACACATCAACACCGAAATCTCTGAAGCCGTGCTGGGCCTGGACGCCTCCGAGCAAGCTTTCCTGGACAAAATCCTGCTCGACCTGGACGGCACCGAGAACAAAGGCCGCCTGGGCGCCAACGCCATCCTGGCTGTGTCCATGGCCGTGGCCCGCGCTGCCGCCGAAGAAGCTGGCCTGCCGCTGTACCGCTACTTTGGCGGCATGGGCGCGGTGCAAATGCCCGTGCCGATGATGAACGTCATCAACGGCGGCGCGCACGCCAACAACTCGCTGGACATTCAAGAGTTCATGATCATCCCCGTGGGCGCACCGTCGTTCCGCGAGGCCGTGCGCTGGGGTGCCGAAGTGTTCCACGCCCTGAAGAAAATCATCCACGACAAGGGCATGAGCACCGCCGTGGGCGACGAAGGCGGCTTTGCCCCCAGCGTCGAGAACCACGAAGCGGCCATCCAGCTCATCCTGCAAGCCATTGACGCTGCTGGCTACACCGCCGGCGAACAAATCGCCCTGGGCCTGGACTGCGCCGCCAGCGAGTTCTACAAAGACGGTCACTACGTGCTCGAAGGCGAAGGCGGCCTCAAGCTCACCGCCCAACAATGGACCGACATGCTGGCCACCTGGTGCGACAAGTACCCCATCATCAGCATCGAAGACGCCATGCACGAAGGCGACTGGGACGGCTGGAAGCACATCACCGAGCGCCTGGGCAAAAACGTGCAGCTGGTGGGCGACGACCTGTTCGTCACCAACACCAAAATCTTGCAAGAAGGTATCGAGAAGGGCATTTCCAACTCCATCCTCATCAAGATCAACCAGATCGGCACACTGACGGAAACGTTCGCTGCCATCGAGATGGCCAAGCGCGCAGGCTACACCGCCGTGATCAGCCACCGCTCGGGCGAAACCGAAGACAGCACCATTGCCGACATCGCCGTGGGCACGAACGCTGGCCAGATCAAGACCGGATCCTTGAGCCGCTCCGACCGCATGGCCAAGTACAACCAGCTGCTGCGCATCGAAGAAGACCTGGGCGAAGTCGCTTACTACCCCGGCCGCCGCGCGTTCTACAACCTGCGCTAAGCAGGCAGGTTTTTCGCAGCGCAATCACCTGAGCACACACCATGGTCAACCGCCTCGTTCCCGTGGTGTTGCTGGCTTTGCTGGCACTGCTGCAAAGCCAGCTCTGGCAAGGGCGCGGCAGCGTGCCCCATGTGCGTGAGATGCGCCAAAAACTGGCGGCCCATGAGGCCGCCAATGTCCAGGCCCAAGAGGCCAACGCACGCCTGTCCTCTGAGGTGCACGACCTGAAAGAGGGGCTGGACATGGTCGAGGAAAAAGCCCGCAGCGAGCTGGGCATGGTCAAGCAGGGTGAAGTGTTCGTGCAGTACACCCCGCGCTAAAGCACCACCCGCCGCCGTGGGCGGGCTGCGGCCTTATTGCACGCTGGCAGGGGCTGGCGGGCTGACGGCAGGCCCGGCAAAAATCTGTGCCGCATCCACAGCATCAAAGTGGTATTGCTGACCGCAGTATTCACAGCCCACTTCAATCTGGCCTTGCTCGGCCAACACGCTCTCGACCTCGTCCTGGCCCAGGCTTTGGAGCATCCGGCTGACGCGCTCGCGGCTGCACGAGCAGGCAAAACGCGGGCCTTGCTCGCCTTGCTGTGGCTCAAAACGCAGCAGTTTTTCTTCCCAGAACAGGCGGTGCAGGATGGTGTCCACATCTAGCGTCAGCAGTTCATCGCGCGTCAGGGTGGCGGCCAGGTGGGCGATGCGGTTGTAGTCTTCGTTCTGGCCGATCTGGTCTTCGTCCTCGCGGTGGGCGCTGCCCGCAGCGATATTGGCCTGGCCCTTGAGCGGCATGCGCTGCACCAGCAAGCCTGCGGCCACCTGGTCGTTGGCGGCCAGCACCAGCGTGGCGTCGAGCTGCTCGGACTGCAACATGTAGTGCGACAGCACATCGCTCAGGCGATCGAGCTTGCGCCCTTGGGCATCAACCAGCGGCACCACGCCCTGGTAGGGCTGCTGCCCCGGAAACTTGTCTTCGGGGTCCAGGGTGATGGCGCAGCGGCCACCGCCGCCCACATTGACCAGGGCACTCAGCGCAGCCCCCGGCGCCACATCGCCCTTGAGCGTGGCCGTGGCACGAACCGACAGGTCGGACTTCACCTCGGCCACGGCCAGCTTGACCGGGCCATCGCCAAAAATCTGCAATACCAGCGCACCATTGAATTTGATGCCCGACTGCATCAGCACGCCAGCGGCTGCCATCTCGCCCAGCAGCTCGCTGACCGGCACGGGGTAAGCGCCCGTGGTGGTGTTGGCCTGGCGGCGGCGCAGCATTTCAGTCCAGGCATCGGTCAGGCGCACGATGGCGCCGCGCACAGGCTGGCCGTCAAACAAAAACTTGTGGAGTTCAGACACGCAGGGGATTCCTCAGAGGGTAAAAAACACGCTCAGCCGATTTTTTGCAGGCCGTCGCGAAAACGACGCGCATTGTCGGTGTAATGCCGGGCGCTTTGGCGCAGGCCCTCGATTTGCGCGGGGGTGAGCTGGCGCAGCGCTTTGGCCGGGCTGCCCAGGATCATGGAGCCGTCGGGAAACTCTTTGCCCTCAGTGACCAGGGCGCCCGCGCCGACCAGGCAGTTTTTGCCGATTTTGGCGCCGTTGAGCACCACGGCACCAATGCCGATCAGAGATTCATCGCCAATCGTGCAACCATGCAGCACCACCTGGTGCCCTACCGTAACGCGCTCGCCCACCAGCAAGGGCTGGCCCGCATCGGCGTGCAGCACGCTGGCATCCTGGATGTTGGAGCCCGCGCCGATGGTGATGCGGTCGGTATCACCGCGCACCACGGCGCCAAACCAAACGCTGGCGCCCTCGCCCAGTTCCACCTGGCCCATGACCTGGGCGCTGTCGGCCACCCAAGCGGTGGCTGCGATGTGGGGGGCGACGCCGTCAATTGCATAAATGGCCATGTGAAAGTCCTGTTTGGCAGAAGAAAGTGGGCAAGGAGCGGATGGGATGCGGCGCCGGGACGCCACAGGCTTTCCTACAATTGTAGGGATGGAACTTCGCCACCGTGCCTTGCAGGTCTTGCACCTGACCGACCCTGATGAAAAAGCGGCTGCAACGCTTGCTACGTATGCGCAAGCAGCTACTCTTTCAATAGCAGAAAATACCCCCACATCCCCCCAGACAGCCCGCCCCTGCCAGGGCACCCGGCGCGCCCGCTGCTGCTGCGCCACACCGAGGTCGCGCGGCGCTCGCCGGCCACGCACGCGGGGCGGGCGGTGCTCATCCACGCCATTGCCCACATCGAGTTCAACGCCATCAACCTGGCGCTGGACGCCATCTGGCGCTTTGGCGGCATGCCGCGCGATTACTACCTGGACTGGCTGCAGGTGGCCGCCGAAGAGGCCCAGCACTTTGGCCTGCTGCGCGCGCACCTGCGCACCATGGGCCACGACTACGGCGATTTTCCGGCGCACCAGGGCCTGTGGACGATGTGCGAGAAAACGCAGCACGACATCGTGGCGCGCATGGCGCTGGTGCCGCGCACCATGGAGGCGCGCGGACTGGACGCCACGCCGCTGATCCAGCGCAAGCTGCGCCAGGTGGGCACCCCCGACGCGCTGGCCGCCGTTAGCATTCTGGACACCATCCTGCACGAAGAGGTAGGCCATGTGGCCATCGGCAACCACTGGTACCGCTGGCTGTGCGAGCGCGAGGGACTGCATCCCGAGTCCCACTACACAACTCTGGTACAACGCTACGAAGCACCGCGCTTGAAACCGCCGTTCAATGAAACCGCACGCCGCCAGGCCGGGTTCACAGAAGCCGAACTGCAATGGCTGCTCCAGGGCTGATACCCGCCCAATTCTTCCTAAAATGCCCAGCAACGCAGATTGCAGCCTCTACCGAAAAGCCCATCCCATGTCGAGCACCACCGCTACCGGGTCTCCCGCCACCCCGCAGACCAATGTGGCCATGATTGCCCGTCAGGCCATCGTGAATGCGCAGCACGCCGTTGTCGGCTATGAGTTGTTCAACCGCTCGCGCTCAGGCCCCACCCACACCGCTGCCACCGACGTGGCGCTGGTATTTACCGCCCTCTCGCACGCGGGCACCGATGAACTGGTGGGCAAAAAACTCATCTTCGTCAACTGCACCCACGAAAGCCTGGTGGGCGGGCACCTGGAGCTGGTAGACCCCGACAAGGTCGTGCTGGAGATTCCGCCCCTGGGCCATGTCGCCGCTGAAGAAGTGGCCACCCGCATGCCCACACTGGCGGCGCTGCGCGCGCGGGGCTTTCACCTGGCGTTCAACCACACGGTGCTGCAATCGGCCTATGCCGCCTGGCTGCCGCTGGCCGACTACATCAAGCTGGACCTGTCGCTGCTGGCCCCCGACCAACTGGCGGTTCTGATCAGCTACGCCAACCGGAACTCGCGCGCTGACCTGATTGCCGAGAAAGTCGAAACTGCGCAGCAGTACGACATGGTCTCCAGCCACGGGGTGCAGCTCTTTCAGGGCTACTGGTTTGCACGCCCGGCGCTGGTGCAGGCCAAACTGATTACGCCAGCACAAACCAGCATCCTGGAGCTGATCACCCTGGTGCGCAACCAGGCCAGCACTGAAGACATTGAGGAAGTGCTCAAAAAGGATGCGGGCCTGGCCTTCAACCTGATGCGGCTGATCAATTCCTCGGGCTTTGGCCTGGCCCGCGAAATCACCTCGTTCCGCCAGGCCGTCATGCTCATGGGCCTGAAAAAGCTGTTTCGCTGGGCAGCCTTGCTGCTGACCACGTCGCGCACCAGCGGCACGCCATCGTCCGTAGGACAAACTGCGGTGGTGCGTGGCCGCCTCATGGAGCTGCTGGCGCTGGAGTCCATGGGCCAGGAAGAAGCCGACCAGGCATTTGTGGTGGGCATTTTCTCCATGCTCGACGCCATGCTGGGCATGCCCATGGAAACCGCACTGGGCCTGTTGAGCGTGCCTCCCAGCGCGGAAGCCGCATTGCTGCGTGGCGAGGGCGTTCTGGGGCACCTGCTGACCCTGGCAAGGGCGTGCGAGTCCAATGACGATGCTGCCTTTGACCGCGCGGCCAGCACCCTGCAACTGACCAGCCAGCAAATCAACGGCGCCCACCTGCAAGCCCTGGCTTGGGCCGACCATTTCGGTGAATGACTGCGAACGGGCACGATCAGGCCATCGCTCCTAGAATCAACGGCAAACCATTTCGTAGCCCCCATGTCCAGTACACCCGAGCAAGCAGCCCCCGATACCCTCCTGGCTACACGACCCGCAGAGGCCGACAATCTGGCCATGATTGCCCGCCAGGCGATCGTGGACTCACACCAGGCCGTCTTTGGGTACGAACTGTTCGACCGCTCCACGGCATCTGACGCACACAGCGCCGCCAGCGATGCAGCACTGTTGTTCAACGCGCTGTCTTACGCAGGTACCGAGTCGCTGGTAGGCGAAAAGCTGGTCTTCATCAACTGCACGCACGAGAGCCTCTCGGGCGGCCACCTTGAACTCATCCACCCCGAAAAAGTGGTGCTGGAAGTACCCACCCTGCCTGAATCGGCCACGCTGCAAGATATTGAAGGGCGCATCCCGACGCTGGAGGGCTTGCGCAAGCAGGGCTTTCGCCTGGCGTTCAGCGAGCAAATCCTGCGCCGCCAGTACGTTTCGTGGCTACCGCTGGCGGCGTTCATCAAGCTGGACATGATGACCTTCGCTCCCGAAACGGCCGAATCGCTGGTGAAGTTCTCGCGCGCACACACCAACGCACAGCTGATCGCAGAAAAAGTCGAATCTGCCGAACAGCACCAGCTCATGGCGGATCTGGGCGTCAGACTCTTTCAGGGGTATTGGTTTGCCAAACCTGCGCTGGTGCAAGCACACACCATCCGGCCATCGCAAGCGACGGTCGTGCAGCTCATCAACCTGGTGCGCAAACAGGCCAGCACCGCAGAGATCGAAGACCTGCTCAAAAAAGACCCTACGCTGTCTTTTAACCTGCTGCGTTTTATCAACTCTTCGGGGTTCGGCCTGTCGTGCGAGATCACCTCGTTTCGCCATGCGGTCATGATCCTGGGCCTGAAAAAGCTGTTCCGCTGGGCCGCCTTGCTGTTGACCACC
>NZ_JAQUAL010000129.1:0-9327 GCF_028687295.1 Simplicispira sp. | reverse complement strand
GCATCGACCCCAGCGAGGTGGACGGCTTTTCGTCGTACACCATCGACAAGGTGCCCGAGTACGAAATTGCCCGCCTGCTGGGCGCCAACAACGTCAAGTTCTTCTCGCAAGTGCCGCATGGCGGCGGCGCGGCCTGCGCGCCGATCCTGCACGCCGCCATGGCGGTGGCCACCGGCATCGCCAAGACGGTGGTGGTGTACCGCGCCATGAACGAGCGCAGCTGGTACCGCTTTGGCAATGGCAACTACGGCTTTGGCTCCTCGCCGATTGTCGAGAACGTCAACTACGGCTGGTACATGCCTTACGGCTTTCACACGCCCGCAGCCTGGGTCGGCATGTTTGCCCAGCGCTACATGCACACCTACGGCGCCACCAGCGAGGACTTTGGCCGCGTGGCCGTGGCGGCGCGCGACTTTGCCGCCACCAACCCGGCTGCTTTCTTCCATGGCAAGCCGATCACGCTGCAAGAGCACCAGGCGTCGCGCTGGATCTGCGAGCCGCTGCACCTGCTGGACTGCTGCCAGGAATCCGACGGCGCCGTGGCCATGGTGATCACGTCCAGCGAGCGGGCGCGCGACCTCCTGCAAAAGCCGGTGGTCATCAAGGGCGCTGCCCAGGGCCTGAGCGACGGCCAGCAAATCATGACCTCCTACTTTCGCAAGGACATCACCGGCCTGCCCGAAATGGGACTGGTCGCCCAGCAACTCTGGCAACAAAGCGGCCTGAGTGCCCAAGACATCCAGACGGCGGTGATTTACGACCACTTCACCCCCTTCGTGCTGCCGCAGCTGGAGGAGTTCGGCTTCTGCAAGCGCGGCGAAGCGAAGGATTTCGTGCGTGCCGGCGAGCACGCACGCGGCGGCAGGCTGCCCATCAACACCCACGGCGGCCAGCTGGGCGAGGCCTACATCCACGGCATGAACGGCGTGGCCGAGGCGGTGCGCCAGGTGCGCGGCAGCGCTGTGAACCAGGTGGACAACGTACACAACGTGCTGGTGACAGCGGGCACCGGCGTGCCCACCAGCGGCCTGATTCTGGGCGACGCCTGACGCCAGGCAAGGAGACCACCGCATGTTCATTGACCTGACCCCCGAACAACACCGCCTGCGCTTGCAGGTGCGCGACTACTTCAACACGCTGATGACGCCCGCGTTGCGTCTGGAGCTGCGCGGCGCCGAAGGCGGCGACACCTACCGCAACACCATCCGCCAGATGGGGCGCGACGGCTGGCTGGCCGTGGGCTGGCCCAAGGAGCACGGCGGCCAGGGCCTGAGCGCCACCGAGCAGCTGATCTTTTTTGAAGAAGCCAACATTGCCGGTGCGCCGCTGCCCTTCGTGACCATCAGCACCGTCGGGCCCGCCCTGATGGAAAACGGCACGCAGGCGCAAAAAGAGCGCTTCCTGCCCGGCATCGCCGCAGGCGAGATCATTTTCGCCATCGGTTATTCCGAGCAGCAGGCCGGCTCTGACCTGGCCACGCTCAAGACGCAGGCCCGGCTGGAGGGCGACTTGCAGACCGGCCAGTTCATCGTCAACGGCGCCAAGCTGTGGACGTCGGGTATCGAATCGGCCGACCATGTCTGGCTGGCGGCGCGCACCAGCCCCGAGCTGGCGCGCCACAAAGGCATCTCCATCCTGATTCTGGACACCGATGCACCGGGTTTTTCGCACACGCTGATCCAGACCGTGGGCAACTTCACGGCGGCCACTTACTACGACAACGTGGCCGTGCCTGCCGACCGCCTGGTGGGCGAGCTGCATGGCGGCTGGAAGCTCATCACCGCCCAGCTCAACCACGAGCGCCTGGGCCTGGGGTCGTGGTCGGACAAGGTGTTTGGCCCGTTTGGCCGGGTGCTGCAATGGGCCAAGGCGCGCGACGAGCAGGGCCACCGCGCAGTCGATCAGCCCTGGGTGCGGCGCGCGCTGGCCGAGTGCTATGCCCGCATGGAGGCCATGCGCCTCATCAACTTCCGCATCGCCGCCGACCTGGAGGCCGGTGGCATGGACGTGGCCCTGGCATCGACCACCAAGGTCTATGGCTCCGAGGGCGTGCTGGAAATTTTGCGCCGGCTGATGGACATCGTCGGCGCCAGCGCCCTGGTGCGCGCGGGCTCCAGTGCGGCCCTGCTGATGGGCGAGCTGGAGTACGAAATCCGCGCCAACACCATCAACACCTTTGGCGGCGGCACCAACGAAATCCAGCGTGAGCTGATTGCCCAGTTCGGGTTGAAGATGCCGCGCCCGGTGCGCTGAAGTCCACCCGCCCCGATCCAAGACAACAACAGCAGGGAGACAGCGTGAAAACAGCACCCATCGTGCCGCGCGAAGTGACGCAGGCCAAGCTTGACCATCGCGCACGGGCGGGCCAGCGCCACCGTGCATCACAGACCTACACGATGGCCGAGCGCGTCGAGGAAAGCGCGGTGCGCTTTGCCACGCAGCCCTGCATCCTGTATGGCGACGAGCGCTACGACTATGCCGACACCAACCGGCGCATCAACCAGGTGGCCCACGCAGCACACGCGCTGGGCGTGCGCTGCAACGACGTGGTGGCGCTGTGCATGGAAAACCGCCCGGCCTTCCTGTTTGCCTGGCTGGGCCTGGCCAAGCTGGGCGCCCGGGTGGTGTTTCTCAACACCAACGTCAGCGGCAAGCCGCTGGCGCATGCGTTGCAAGTGACCGGCGCCACGCATGTGGTGGTGGGTGAAGAATGCCTGGGCCTGTTTGCCGCCACCGAGCTGCCGTCGGATTTGGGTTACTGGCTTTGGCCAGACGCCGAGCGCCCGGCATCTGCCGAGCTGCGTGCGCGCTGCACGGTAGATTTGGAGCAGGCCGCCCACCAGGCCGTTGACCACAACCCGCCCGCCGATTGGCGCACGGGCCTGGTCGCGGGCGACCCGGCGCTCTACATCTTCACCTCCGGCACCACCGGCCTGCCCAAGGCCGCCGTCATCAGCCACGCCCGCTGGCTCATCACGGGCGATGTGATGCAGGCCACCATGGATGTGCAGGCGCACGAGTGCTTCTATGTTTTCCTGCCGCTGTACCACGGCGCCGCGTCGCTGTCGGCGGGCGCCACGGCGTTTGTCTCGGGCGCCAGCCTGCTGCTGCGACGCAAGTTCAGCCGCAGCGAGTTCTGGGCCGATGTGCGCCGCCACCAGGTGACGATTTGCCAGTACGTGGGCGAGATTTGCCGCTTCCTGCTGACCGTGCCGCCCCAGCCCGACGACCAACAGCACCCGCTGCGCAAGATGGTGGGGGCCGGCATGGCGCCAGAAGTCTGGGAGCAATGGGTGCGGCGTTTTGGCGACCAGTTCCAGATCTATGAAGGCTGGGGGGCCACCGAGTCCAACACCAACACCATCAACCTGGATAACCGCATCGGCTCCTGCGGCCGCGTGCCGTTCTGGGAAAAAACCAACCTGCGCCTGGTGCGCTACGACATCGACACCGACACCCACCCGCGCGATGAAAACGGCTTCTTGCAGCTGTGCGAGGTGGGCGAGGTGGGCGAGGCCATCGGCATGATCATCGACATCCCCGATGTCGTGGGGGGGCGCTTTGAGGGCTACACCTCGCCCGAGGCGACCGAAAAGAAAATCCTGCGCAACGTGTTCCGCCAGGGCGATGCCTGGTGGTCGTCCGGCGACCTGCTGCGCATTGATGCCGACGGCTATTGCTGGTTTGTGGACCGCATTGGCGACACCTTCCGCTGGAACAGCGAAAACGTCTCGACCACCGAGGTGGCCGACGCGCTGGGCGATTTTCCGGGGCTGGACGCCATCACCGTCTATGGCGTGAAGGTGCCCGGCGCTGAAGGCCGCGCGGGCATGGCGGCGCTGGTGCTGCAACCGGGCGCGCCGTTCGATCCGGCGGCGTTCTGGGCTTTTGCGCTGGAGCGCCTGCCGCGCTACGCCGCGCCGCTGTACCTGCGCCTGTCCCCCACCACTGACATGACCGGCAACTACAAGCTGCGCAAGGTCGATTTGCAGCGCCAGGGCTACGACACGGCGCAGGTCGCCGACCCGCTGTTCGTGCGCGATGACGCTGCCAAGACCTATGTGCCGCTACAGGAAGCGGCAGTTGCGCAAAGGGCGCGGGCATGACGCGGCTGCACGCCCGCGCGGTGCTGGACTACCCCTTCAGCGCGCCCGCCAGCGATGGCTCGGTGGTCGAGGTGGCGCCGGGCATTCTGTGGGCGCGCATGCCCATGCCGATGGCGCTGGACCACATCAACGTCTATCTGCTGCGCGGTGACGACGGCTGGACGCTGATCGACACCGGCCTGAACACGCAGGCCGCCCGCGACTGCTGGGAACACATTGCCGCCACGCATTTGCAGGGCCTGCCCATTGCGCGCCTGGTGTGTACGCACATGCACTACGACCATGCGGGCCTGGCCCACTGGCTGTGCGAGCGCTTTGGCATTCCGCTGTACATGACGCACGGCGAATATTTCATGATGCGCACGCTGGCCGAGCCAGTGCCAGACCCGCTGCCCAGCGACCAGGCCGTGTTTTATGCGCGTTCAGGTATGCCGCCCGAGCGCACCGAACGCATGTGGAAAGCCATGCGCGGTGATCCCTTCATGCCGCCGCAGCCGCAGTCGTTTCACCGGCTGCGCGGCGGCGACGACATCACACTGGGCTCGCGCACCTGGCGCGTGGTCATCGGCGAAGGCCATTCGCCCGAGCACGCCTGCCTGTACTGCGCGCAGGACGAGATCCTGATCGCTGGCGACCAGTTGCTGCCGCGCATCAGCTCCAATGTGCTGGTCACCAGCATCGAGCCCGAGGCCAACCCGCTGCAACTGTGGCTGGAGTCGCTCACGCGGCTGGAGCGGCTGGCGCCCGGCACGCTGGTGCTGCCCTCGCACGAGCGGGTGTTTCGCGGCCTGCACCCACGCACGCAGGAACTGCGCGAACACCACGGCCAGCAGCTGGGCCAGTTGCGCGACCATCTGGCCGAGCACGGCACCTGCACCGCCTTTGATGCCATGCTGTGCCTGTTTCCGCGCCTGCGCACCCCGGTGGACGACATGCTGGCGCTGGGCGAGACCATTGCCCACCTGTCCTGGCTGCGCTACAGCGGTGTGCTGCGGCGCGTGCTGGACGAAGATGGCATCTACCGCTTTGCGCTGACCGACCCGGCAGCCGCCACGCCACCAGAAACCCCAGAGCCATCCGAAGAGGCAGACATTTCTTATGCAAGACACTGACACATTCCGCGCCGACACCCGCGCCTGGCTGCAGGCCAACTGCCCCGAGTCCATGCGCCAGCCGATCACGCCCGATGAAATGGTGTGGAGCGGCTCCAGCGTCCAGTTTGGCAGCGAAGACCAGCGCCTGTGGTTCGAGCGCATGCGCGACCGGGGCTGGTTTGCGCCCGGCTGGCCCGCTGCGGTCGGCGGTGGCGGCCTCAGCCCCAAGCAAGCCCGCATCGTGGAAGAAGAAATGCTGCGCCTGGGTTGCCGCCAGCCGCAGTTCAACCTGGGCGTGTGGATGCTCGGGCCGGTGCTGCTGGAGTTGGGCACCGAGGAGCAAAAACAAGAGCATCTGGTGCCGATGATGCAGGGGCGCGCCCGCTGGTGCCAGGGCTTCAGCGAGCCCAATGCGGGCTCTGACCTGGCCAGCCTCAAGACCGCCGCGCGCATCGAGGACAACGGCGACTTCGTCATCAACGGCTCGAAAATCTGGACGTCTTACGGCGATGCCGCCGACTGGATGTACGCCCTGGTGCGCACCGACCCCACGGCGCGCAAGCAAGAGGGCATCAGCTTCGTGCTGATCGACATGAAGAGCCCTGGCATCACCGTCAAGCCCATCGAGCTGATCAGCGGCAAATCCAGCTTTTGCGAGGTGTTCTTTGACGAGGTGCGGGTGCCTGCGCGCCAGCTGGTCGGCCCGCTGCACGGTGGCTGGACGGTGGCCAAGAAGCTGCTGCAACACGAGCGCGCCGCCATGTCCAAGTTCAGCGAAGGCTCGGCGCCCTCGCACGATGCGCTGGCCGTGGCGCGGCCTTATCTGTTTGATGCAGACGGCACGCTGCTGGAGCCGGTGTGGCGTGACCGCCTGGCCACGCTGTTGATGGATTCGCAGGCTTTTGGCCTGACGCACCAGCGCGTGCTGGAGCAGGCCATGGCGCGCATGGACGTGAGCGGGCCGTCCTCGATCATGAAGCTGGTGCAGACCGAACAGGAAGTGGCCAAGTACGAGCTGCTGATGCAGGTCATGGGCCAGCGCGGCCTGAACTGGGAGGGCGACGAGTTCAGCCCCCAGGAGCACGACATTGGCCGCCTGTGGCTGCTGTCCAAAACCTACACCATTGCGGGCGGCAGCAGCGAGGTGCAGCTCAACATCATTGCCAAGCGCGTGCTGGGCCTGCCCGGCTGATGCCTTGCCACCCCCGCGCAGACGACACAACACACGGAGACGCAGCATGGTTTTTTTGCTGAACGATGAACAACGGCAGCTGGCCGACAGCGCCACGGAATTTTTGAACGCCCAGTCGCCCATTGCCTTGCAGCGGCGCCTGCGCGATACGCGCGCCCCGCTGGGCTATGAGCCCACGCTGTGGCAGCAGGTGGTGGAGCTGGGCTGGCCCGCCGCCGTATTCCCGGAGGAAGACGGCGGCCTGGGCGTGGGCTATCAGGGCCTGGGCGCAGTCTTTGAGGCCATGGGCCGCACCGTGGCGGCGCTGCCGCTGTTGTCCTCGGTGGTGCTGTGCGGCGAGCTGCTGCTGGTCGCAGGCACCCAGGCGCAGCGCCAGCGCTGGCTGCCCGGCCTCATCGACGGCCAGCAGCGCCTGGCGCTGGCCCTGGACGAGCAGGGCCGCCACCACCCCGAGCGCATCCGCACGCAAGCGCGGCGCAGCGCCAGCGGCGGCTGGGTGCTGGACGGTGAGAAATGGTTTGTCATCGACGGCATCGGCGCGGCCTGGCTCATCGTGGTGGCCCAGAAGGTGGGGGCCGACGGGCAGGGCGAGGGCCTGGGCCTGTTCCTGGTCGAAGCCACGCAGCCCGGTGTGGCGCTGCAACCGACGCTGCTGGCCGACAGCCGCAACCACGCCCGCATCACGCTGACCGGCGTGCAGGTGGCCGACGACCTGTGCCTGACCGCCGCCGCAAGCGCATTGCAGGCGCTGGACGCCGCCCTCGACCGCGCCCGCATCTGTCTGGCCGCCGAAGGCCTGGGCCTGCTGCGCGAGGCGTTCGATCGCACGCTGTCGTACCTGAAAGAGCGGGTGCAGTTTGATGTGCCGATTGGCTCCTTCCAGGCCTTGCAGCACCGCATGGCGCGCCTCTACACTGAGCTGGAAATGCTGGAGAGCTGCGTGCGCGCCGCGCTGGCGGCTATCGACGCAGGCGAACCCGGTCTGGCGCTGCTGGCCAGCCTGGCCAAGGCCCGGGCCTCTGACCTGTGCGAGAAAGTCACCAACGAGGCCGTGCAGTTGCATGGCGGCATCGGCGTGACCGATGAGTTTGACCTGGGCCTGATCGTCAAGCGCGCGCGTGTGCTCCAGCACAGCCTGGGCGACGGGGTGTTTCACCGCGACCGTTATGCCCGCCTCCAAGGATTTTGAACATGAACGCTGCTGCCTCTTCTGCCCCTTCCACCCCTGCCGACGGGCAAGACCTGTTGGCGCTGGCCGCCCGCTGCCGCAGCCAACTGACGGCGCCCGGTGCGCCCTTTGAGCTGATGGCGCTGGACATCAACGGCCAGACCGTGCCCGCCTACCGCCACGCCCAGCCCACGCTGGCAGCGCTGATCGACGCTGGCCGCGCCCACGCGGCGCGCGAGTTCATGGTCTATGAAAACGACCGCTGGACGTTTGAGCGCTTTTACCAGGCCGTCGATGCCCTGGCCGGGCGCTTGCAGACCGACTACGGCGTGGCCGCTGGCGAGCGCATCGCCATCGCCATGCGCAACCGCCCCGAGTGGGCCGTGGCATTTGCGGCAGCAGCCCTGGTGGGCGCCGTGCCCGCACCCCTGAACAGCTTTGGCCTGCACGATGAGTTGCTGGCGGGCCTGCGCGACGTGCAACCGCGCTGGCTGCTGTGCGACGCCGAGCGCTTTGCGCATGTCAAGGACGACCTGGCCGCGCTGCACTGCCGCGCTGCGGTGGTCGATGGCGCGCCCGGCCAGGGCCATGCCGACTGGGCGGCGCTGACCGCACCCGGCGCGCCCGCCGTGCAGCCGCCCGCGCTGGCGCCGGACGACGATGCACTCATCCTGTTCACCTCGGGCGCCAGTAGCCAGGCCAAGGGCGTGCTCTCCACCCAGCGCGCGGTGTGCCAGGCGCTGCACAACATTGATTACATCGGCGCCATGTCCGCCATGACCTCGCCCGACATGATCGCCGCCATGATGGCGCGCGGCTTGCAGCCCACCACGCTGACGGCGGTGCCGCTGTTCCACGTCAGTGGCCTGCATGCGCAGTTGCTGGCATCGCTGCGCCATGGCCGCAGGCTGGTGTTCATGCGGCGCTGGAACCCGGCGCAGGCCTTGCAGCTCATCCAGACCGAAAAAATCACCCAGTTCAATGGCGCGCCCTCGATGGTGATGCAGTTGCTGGCCGAGCCCGGTTTTGACGACCCCGCCATCACCGGCAGCCTGGGCGGCGTGGGCTTTGGCGGCGCGGGCCTGCCCCAGCGCCTGATCGACGACGTGCTGGGCCGGCGTGGCGACTCCATGTCGGGCATCGGCTTTGGCCTGACCGAAACCAACGGCGTGGGCGCGGCTGCGTCAGGCCGCCTGTTCCAGTTGCGGCCGCACGCCTCGGGCCTGATTTCGCCCATCATCGAGCTGCGCGTGGCGGAGTTTGACGGCACGCCCTTGCCCACGGGCGAGTCGGGCGAGCTGTGGCTGCGCGGCGTCACCGTGATGAAGGAATACTGCGCCCAGCCCGACGCCACGGCGCGCGCGCTGGACGGCGGTTGGTTTCGCTCCGGCGATATCGGCATGGTGGATGCAGAAGGGTTTGTGCGCATCGTCGATCGCATCAAGGACGTGATCAACCGTGCGGGCGAAAAAATCGCCGCCGCTGAAATCGAATCGTGCCTGCTACAGCACCCGGCGCTGGTCGAGGCGGCCGTGTTTGCCCAGCCCGACGACCAGACCGGCGAAGCCGTGGTGGCCGTGGTGGTGCTGGCGCCCGGCGAGCTGCTGAGTGCGCAGGAAGTGCAGGCGCATGTGGCCCAGCGTCTGGCCGCCTACAAGGTGCCCCAGCAGGTGCATGTGCGCCACGACAGCCTGCCGCGCAACCCGGCCGGAAAAATGCTGAAAACCGTGCTCAAGCGCGAATACGCCAGCGCCTGAACCGCACGCT
>NZ_JAQUAL010000128.1:0-9420 GCF_028687295.1 Simplicispira sp. | reverse complement strand
GCACGCTCTTGACCTGGATCCACACTTGGGCGCCCATGGCGAAGGTGTCAGGGGTCAGGCCGCCGGTGCCGCCCAGGTTTTGCGAGGCAAACACGCCGGTCAGGATGGCACCCACAATGCCGCCCACACCATGCACGCCAAACACGTCGAACGCATCGTCAGCACCCAGCATCTTCTTCAGGCCACCCACGCCCCACACGCACAGCGGCCCGACGATCAGGCCCATCACGATGGAGCCCATCGGCCCGACAAAGCCGGCTGCCGGGGTGATACACACCAGACCGGCCACCGCACCCGAGGCAGCGCCCAGCATGGAGGCCTTGCCCTTGTGCAGCGACTCTGCTGCCAACCACGACAAGGTGGCTGCGCCGGTGGCCAAAATGGTGTTGATGAAGGCCAGACCGGCCACGCCGTTGGCGGCGCCAGCGGAACCGGCGTTGAAGCCAAACCAGCCCACCCACAGCAGCGAGGCGCCCACCATGGTCAGCGTCAGGCTGTGCGGGGTCAGTGCTTCTTTGCCAAAACCGATGCGCTTGCCCACCATGTAGGCGCCCACCAGACCAGCGATACCGGCGTTGATGTGCACCACGGTGCCACCAGCAAAATCCAGCGCGCCGTCCTTGCCCAGCAGGCCGCCACCCCAGACCATGTGCGCCATGGGGATGTAGCTGAAGGTGAACCACAGCAGCGAGAAGATCAGCACGGCAGAGAACTTGATGCGCTCGGCAAACGAGCCCACGATCAGCGCCACGGTGATGGCGGCAAACGTCGATTGGAAAGCCACGAACACGTACTCGGGGATGGTGGGCAGCAGGCTCGACAGGGTGTCGGGCGCAATGCCTTTCAGGAACAGCCGGTCAAAGCCGCCAAAGAACTGCCCCTCGCCCGAGAACGCCAGGCTGTAGCCGTACACAGCCCACAGCACGGTGATCATGGCGAAGATGACAAACACCTGCACCAGCACCGACAGCATGTTCTTGGAGCGCGCCAGGCCGCCGTAGAACAGCGCCAGGCCCGGGATGATCATCAAAATCACCAGCATGGTGGAGGTGAGCATCCAGGCGGTGTCGCCCGAGTCCAGCTTAGGCGCAGCGGGCGCGGCAGCAGGCTCGGCCTCGGCGGCGGTGGCTACCGGCGCTGGAGCGGGGGCCGCAGCCACCACGGGCGGGGCCACGTCGGCAGGGGCAGGGGCCGCCACGGTGGTGGCGCTGGTGGATTCGGCCACTGCGGCGGTTTGTGCCAGGGCGGGCACGGCGCTGGCCAGCAACCCCACGCCCAGCAGTAAGCAAGCAAGTAGTTTTTTCATGGCAATTCTCGCGTTCGTGGAAAAAAGAGGGGAGAGCTGTGGCCTACAGGGCTTCCTGCCCGGTTTCGCCGGTACGGATGCGCACCACCTGCTCCAGGGCCGAGACAAAAATCTTGCCGTCGCCGATCTTGCCGGTGCGCGCCGCACCCTCAATGGCCTCGATGGCGCGGTCGACCAGTTCATCGGCAATGGCCGCTTCGATCTTCACTTTGGGCAAAAAATCGACCACATATTCAGCGCCGCGGTACAGCTCGGTGTGGCCCTTCTGGCGCCCAAAGCCCTTGACCTCGGTCACCGTGATGCCTTGCACGCCGATGTCCGAGAGTGCCTCGCGCACCTCGTCGAGCTTGAAGGGCTTGATGATGGCTGTCAGCATTTTCATGATCAGTTCCTCCGGGAAAAAGGCGGGGCACCGACGGCGCCCGCCAGGGGTTGGGTCGGTTACAGGGTTTTGGTCAGGGTGACGAGCAGGCGCGTCTTGTTGACATCGCCAAAGTACGCTTTCTTGCTGGCCCCGGCCACCGCAGCGCCCAGCGACAGGCCACTGCCAAAGTCATAGGCCGCGCCCACGCTGTAGTCCATGTAGTTGGGCACGCCCAGGCTCTTGACGCCGCTGGAGAAGCGCGTAAAGCCCACCGAGGCTTTGAGCGTCCACTGGGGTGCGATCTCCTGGGCATAGGCAAAGCCCAGGTAGCCGGAATTGCGGCCCTTCAGACCCGAACCGGCCTTGGCACCGGCCCAGCCAAAGTAGTCTTTGGACACCGCGTGCGAATACTTGGCCGTGACGGGGCCCCAGGTGGCGGCGCCGTACAACTCGGTGGTGTTGCCGGTGGTGTTGCCGGGGAACAGGTAGGTGACGGCGCCCACGTCCCAGTCCAGGCCGCCTGCCTTGAATTTGTAGCCGCCGTACAGGTCGGCCTCCAGCGAGTTGCCATCGAGCCAGTTGACGGTGGAGTTCCAGTTGCCCACGTACCAGCCGGACTCGCCAAAGGCGTAGTCAAAACCGCCTTGCAACGCGGGCTTGACGGCGCGCGTCTTGCTCGTGTCCTGGTCTTGGCCACGGAACTTGTAGTTGCTGGTCAGGCTGACGTTGCCGGTGAGCTGGGCACTGGCGGCAAAGGGAAGGGCGCAGACCAGGGCGATGCCGAGGGCTTTGAGGGATGGGTGGGTCATGGTTCCTCCAGAAAGGTTGTAAGCGAAAGACACAAAGCTCAAAGCACAGAGCGTGCCAGCACTGCTGGCCTTACATTGGCGGTGCAAGATGGCGCCGCTGTGCACTGTATTGGTGCTTTGCGCCTGCGCTGGAGCATGGCAGCGCCTGTGACGCACTTCTCTGGGGAAAACCCAGGCAGTCCAGAACAAACTTCGGTTTGCAAGCCCCCCTCTTTCAAGTGGAGAGAATCCATGTGGTGGAGGGGCCACCTCTTCCAAATTCGCCTTTTCAAGGGGCGCGGATTGAAACATGAGTCTTGCTTTGGTGCAAAGCCGGGCCCTGCTGGGGCTACAGGCGCCACCCGTCACGGTGGAGGTGCATCTGGCCAACGGCCTGCCCAGCTTCACGCTGGTGGGCCTGGCCGATGTGGAGGTGAAAGAAGCGCGCGAGCGGGTGCGCTCGGCGCTGCAAAACGCGGGGCTGGAGTTTCCGCACAACAAGCGCATCACCGTGAACCTGGCGCCTGCCGATCTGCCCAAGGACTCGGGCCGCTTTGATCTGCCGATAGCGCTGGGCATTCTGGCCGCCAGTGGGCAGATCGACGGCGCGCGGCTGGCGGGCTACGAGTTTGCCGGAGAGCTGTCGCTGTCGGGCCAGCTGCGCGCGGTGCGCGGCGCACTGGCCACCAGCCTGGCCCTGCGCACGCAGCAGGTGGCCGCGCAGCTGGTGCTGCCGCCGGGCAGCGCCGAAGAGGCCGCGCTGGTGCCCGATGCGCGCGTGTACCGCGCCCGCCACCTGCTGGACGTGGTGCAGCAGTTTTTGCCCCCCGGCAGTGCCGATGCAGCCGGTGGCAGCGCCCACGCAGGCGCCGCCCCCGATGACACCACCGGCTGGGCGCGCATGGACGCGCTGCCCCGGCCCGCCAGCACCACCTATGCCGACCTGGCCGACGTCAAAGGCCAGGCCGGTGCCAAGCGCGCCCTGGAGATTGCCGCTGCCGGGGGCCACAGCCTGTTGCTGATGGGGCCACCGGGCTCGGGCAAATCCATGCTGGCGCAGCGCTTTGCGGGCGTGCTGCCCGAGATGGAAGTGGACGAGGCCCTGGAGAGCGCCGCCATCGCCAGCCTGGCCGGGCGCTTTGTGCTGGAGCGCTGGGCACAACGCCCCACGTGCAGCCCGCACCACACGGCCAGCGCCGTGGCGCTGGTGGGCGGTGGCTCGCCGCCGCGGCCCGGCGAGATTTCGCTGGCGCACCATGGCGTGCTGTTTTTGGACGAGCTGCCCGAATTTCCGCGCGCCGCCCTGGAAGCGCTGCGCGAGCCACTGGAGACGGGCCACATCACCATCGCCCGGGCAGCGCGGCGGGCAGATTTTCCGGCACGCTTTCAGATGATTGCGGCGATGAACCCCTGCCCCTGCGGCTACCTGGGCGCCGCCCAGCGCGCCTGCCGCTGCACGCCCGACCAGGTTGCGCGCTACCAGGCCAAACTCAGCGGCCCGCTGCTTGACCGCATCGACCTGCACACCGAAGTGCCCACCCTGCCAGCGCACGAGCTGCTGGGCGCACCGCCCGGCGAGGCCAGCGCCACCATCCGCCAGCGGGTGGTGCAGGCACGCGGCGCCGCCATCACCCGCCAGGGCTGCACCAACCAGGCACTGCAAGGCCAGGCCATAGACCAGCATGTGCTGCTGGAGCCCGCCGCCGCGCAGTTCTTGCAAACCGCCTCGGCGCGCCTGGGCTGGTCGGCCCGGGCCACGCACCGCACGCTCAAAGTGGCGCGCACCATTGCCGACCTGGCCGGTGCGCCGCACACCCAAATGGCCCACGTGGCCGAAGCCATGCAGTACCGGCGCACGCTGGCGAAATAACGCTGGCACCGCGCCCATCAAAAGTGCCTAATCTTTGGCCGACCAGACGCTCTACCACGGGCCACAGCACACGATGATCGACGCCTTGACCTCCCCCGCTCCCCACGAACCCTCCAGCCTGGCTTGGCCCTTGCCTCCGGTGCCGGGCTACAGCGAGGCGTCCACCAGCGCCGCACCACCCTGCGACATGGAAGCCACCAACGGGCAAACGCGCCAGCTGCGGCTGGTGTCACTGCACAGTGGCCGGCGCCTGGCTGTGGTGCAACAGCCCCCTGCCGAGGCCAACATGGCACTGCGCTTTGCCATGCTGCGCCGACTGCGGCTGACCACCCCGCTGGCGCCCGTGGCCAGCAGCGCCGCACCGCGCCCGCGCACCGACTACGTGCTGACCCTGGACAACGGCCAGACCCTGCGCGGCCAGACCCTGGGCCATGTGGAAAACGACCTGGGCCTGTTCCTGTTCCACCCCCTGGGCACGGACGACAGCGTGGAGCGGGTGTTCTACCCGCGCGAGTCTTACCAGACGCTGTACATGGCCGAACCTGCGGCGCCCGCGCTGCCCCCCGCGCTGGCCGCCAAGGCCATCACCGAACCCGAGACGCTGCTGCAAGCCCTGGAGCAGCAAGCCCGCATGCCCGTGGTGCGCATTGGCGAGGCCCTGACCGCACTGGGCCTGGTCACACCGCAAGAGCTGGACGAAGTGCTGCACAAACAACAAGGCCAGCGCGGCACGCCGCTGGGAGAAATGCTGGTGCAAAGCGGCCAGATTTCGCGCGAAGACCTGCAAATGGCGCTGGCGCGCAAGATGGGGTTTCCGGTGGTGGACGTGGCCCATTTCCCCATCGACCCCGAGGCCCTGCAAAAAGTGCCGTTTGCCATGGCCCAGCGGCTGCACGTGCTGCCACTGCTGTACCGGGGCGGCCTGCTGGTGGTGGCCGCTGAAGACCCCTCGCGGCGCAGCACCATCGACACGCTGGAGTTCATCACCCAGTCGCGGGTGCTGGCTGCGCTGGCAGGCGCCAGCCCACTGGCGCAGACCCTGCCCGCCAGCTACACCCGCCTGGGGCTGGACACCGCAGGCCCTGGCCCTGGCCCACGGGCCGCCGGGGCCGAGGCCCCCACGGCATCGGCCAGCGAGCTGCGCGAATCCCTGGAGCTGGGCAGCGTCAGCGATGACGACCAGGAGCCGCAAATCGAGCAGACCGACAACTCGCTGGTGCGGCTGATCAACACCATGATCATCGACGCGCAGCAGCAAGGCGTCTCCGACATCCACATCGAAACCTACCCCACCCGGCGCAAGCTGCGCATCCGGTTCCGCAAGGACGGCGTGCTCTCGCCCTACATGGAGCTGCCGCACACCTACCGCGCCGCGCTGGTGGCGCGCATCAAGATCATGTGCGCGCTCGACATCTCCGAGCGGCGCAAGCCCCAGGACGGAAAAATCAACTTCTCCAAGTTCGTGACCGGCCACGCGCTGGAGCTGCGCGTGGCCACCATCCCCACGCAGCAAGGCGCCGAAGACGTGGTGCTGCGCCTGCTGTCATCGGCGCGGCCCGTCACGCTGCAAGCACTGAACCTGTCGGCGCCCAACCTCCAGCAGCTGACCGATGCCGTGCAGCGCCCCTACGGCCTGGTGCTGTGCGCAGGCCCCACCGGCTCGGGCAAAACCACCACCTTGCACTCGCTGCTGCAACACCTGAACACGCCCACGCGCAAAATCTGGACAGCCGAAGACCCCATCGAAATCACCAACCCCGACCTGCGCCAGGTGCAGGTCAACCCGCGCATCGACTGGACTTTTGCCAAGGCGCTGCGCTCGTTTTTGCGCGCCGACCCGGACATCATCATGGTGGGCGAAATCCGCGACCAGGAAACCGCCCAGGTCGCCATCGAGGCCTCACTCACCGGCCATCTGGTGCTCAGCACCCTGCACACCAACAACGCCACCGAAACCGTGGTGCGCCTGCTGGACATGGGCATGGACCCGTTCAACTTTGCCGACTCGCTGCTGGCCGTGCTGGCGCAGCGCCTGGCGCGCCAGTGGTGCAGCCAGTGCAAGCGCGCCGAGGTGGCCGATGAAGACTTTGTGCAGGCACTGCTGCACGAATACCTGCGCCCCTTTGCCCCCGACCAGCGCCCCGACCCCGAGCCGCTGCGCGCCGACTGGGTGCGCCGCTTCGGCCAGGACGGCCAGCTCCTGCGCTACCACGCTGCGGGCTGCCCGCACTGCAACGGCACCGGCCTCAAAGGCCGCCTAGGGCTGCACGAGCTGCTGCTGGTAGGCCCGCAGGTGCGCCACCTCATCCAGACCCGCGCCCGGCCCGAAGAAGTGCAGCACGCGGCCATGGAGCACAGCCACTTCCGCACCCTGCGCCAGGATGGCATCGACAAAGTGCTGGCCGGGCTGACCAGCCTGGAGGAAGTGCGCGCGCATTGCAACGCCTGAGCGCTGGCGCGTGCGCCGCCCCGCTTCTGCACTTGCCGGTCACTCGCGTAACAAAGCCACCACTTGATCCACCACACGCTGATGCGCTGCCGCCTTGAGCGTACCAGCCACCCGCTGAAACAACGATTCGTGCGCTGTGAACAACTTGCCAGCCCGGGCATAGCTGCTCAATTGCAAGCTGCCCTGCGCAAAGTCGGCGTCTGTCAGGGCAATGGCCCGTGCATCGGCATAAGGTTTGCTGGTAATTTGGCACAGTACCCAGTCCCCCTTGTCCACACCCGCCAACAACAAGGCGGGCCGCAGCTTGCTGGCCGACAGATCAGAGAAGGGAAAAGGCAACAAAATCACTTGCCGGGTTGCAAATGCGCCCATGCGGCCTCCTCTTCTTCGCACAGCCAGTCTTGGGCCAATGCTCGCTCACTCAGGCTGGCGCCGCACAGGGCGGTCTCGCCCAGCGGCGCTTCGTCAGTGAACGTGACCAGCACCCGGCGTGGCATGTTCACCACGTTGCCGGGCAAGTCAAAAAACAGCAATTGCCCGTTGGGCTGTAACACAGCTTCGTAGGTTTGCAGCATGGTCAATCTCCTTGGCATTGTTTTTGGCGAAGGCAAGGGGGCAACGCCATCACGCTGATACAGCGCTTTTCGGCGACCGCCAGCCCTGGCACCCGGTAAAACTCCTGCGTATTGTGGGTAATTCAAAGACACGCGGGCGCCTGGCTGACCAAACTACTGGGCAGAAGTGCCAAAAACTTCGTCTACCAATTGGCGCATCTCCAGCATTTCTGCAAGCGCTGCGCTCCGGCTAAGCCCACGCTTGGCTCTCAGCACGATGCGATCCACGTTGCCCGCTACCGCACGCAACTTTTGCCGATTCCGAACGGCTTTCGCACGCTCAAATACCTCGGGCTTGGCATGCTCAGCCAGCATGCTCATATAGATCACACACTCCACGCCGAACAGGTTGTTATCGGTGTGCAAACGATACACCTTGACCCATCCTGGCCAATGGTTCTTTTCTTCAGTCAGTTGCCAATGCGCAAGCCATGCTTTTCGACAGATATACAGAGATTTGACTTTCGCATCGAAATCAATATCTAGAATCTGTGCAGAAATCGGTATGGTGAACGCAATCCATGCACTGGCATCAATGACAAAATCCCACAGCCGGTACCGTTGCTGGTACTCGACCAGCAGAGGCAACGGCGCAGAAGAGGTCATCTCGTTGACAGTTTCCTGCCATGTCCATCGGCGGTAACGCTCCATCTCCTGAAGTACTGCGCCATGGTGCTCAGCGATGTGCAGCACCTTTTCATCGGCATCCTCCAGCGCTACAAACGGCCGCTCAGAAACATCCTCCAAGTACGGACGATAGGTGCTCAGCACCTGGAGACTTTCGCTGCTGACGTGCCTGAACGCCAGTTGTTCATCTATGAGGTCAACCACCCATTGATAATCCAGCTTGATCCACCCCTCGCCGTCTGGCGTTGATGTGGTGTCCGAGTCCATGAAAACATACAACTGAGTCCACTCAACGCTGTCACGCATCCGCTTTGTCACTGCATCGCGGTACCCGCTCAATTGATTGGTGCCTTGGTTCGCACCGTACTTGTTCTCCAGAATAACGATGAGCTTGCTGACAGGATCCACGATAGCCAGATCGCAGCGCCCGGTTTCTACGCCGAACTCTCGAATACACAGGGCTGCACCCAACGACATCAGACCCAGGCGACTTGGCGAGACGGCAAGCATGCCGTTTCGGGCACTTAGCTCGGCACTGTGCCAAGCGGCCCGCAATAAAGCGCGCAATGGCAGGTCACCCAGACCGTGGCCTTCTCCAGGGCTGAGCAGCCACGCCAAAAAGTTGGAGATCTGGAGTTCCTTGGGATACGCAATGGCCAGTGCATCCGTCTCCCTTGCCACTGCCCGCAGGTGGTGAACAGCAGGATCGGCAAAGAATGCTTCAAGTTGATCGTCAGTCATAGACAGATAGGGGGCGCTTTGTTGAACGGATCAAAGTACCAGTTCGGCTGGTATATGCCAGCGCCAACCACTTGAGCACTTGGGCAGACTGCCCCGGCGCTTGCAGATCGGCGCCAAAAAACAGTTCAGGCACGATCAGCTCCAACTCCATCGTGGGCGGGCAACCGTCGGGCAGGCACACCAAGCCCACGCGGGCACAGGCGGTGGGCGCATGGAGGGGGAGGTGCCAACAGTCGGATGCGGACGGCAGCGACGCGCTTACCAGAGCTGTGGGCCAGCCAGTGTGTTTTGACGTCGGGTTTGACCAAGGTGGCGCCAGTGGTGAGGGCGAGGCCCTGGCCTTACAAAGCAAAAATCTTGCCGGGGTTCAGGATGTTCTGCGGGTCCAGGGCGCGCTTGATGGCGCGCATCATGTCCACCGCACCCACGCCCGCCTCGTCCAGCAGGAAGCCCATTTTGTGGATGCCCACGCCGTGCTCGCCCGTGCAGGTGCCCCCCAGTGCCAGCGCGCGCGCCACCAGCTGGTGGTTGAGTTGCTCGGCGCTGGCGCGCTCTGCGGCGCTGTCGGGGTCGATCAGGTAGCCGAAGTGGAAGTTGCCGTCGCCCACGTGGCCGACCAGAAAGTACGGGATGCCACTGGCATCGGCCTCGGCCACCGAGT
>NZ_JAQUAL010000011.1:0-42470 GCF_028687295.1 Simplicispira sp. | reverse complement strand
CCGGGCACGGCGAAATCTTCTCGGGAGCGCGCCTGACGGCAGATGCCGTCATGGCCTCGGCCTGCCTGCCGCTGGTGTTCAAGGCGGTGGAGATCGGCGGCGACGCTTACTGGGATGGCTGCTATTCAGGCAACCCGCCGCTATACCCGCTGATTTACGCCGCACAAAGCAGCGATATTTTGCTGGTGCAGATCAACCCGGTCGAGCACCTGCGGGTGCCTGCCACCGTTGCCGAAATCACCGACCGCGTCAACGAAATCACCTTCAACGCTGGCTTGCTGGCCGAGCTGCGCTCCATCGAGTTTGTGCGCCGCCTGCGCGATGAAGGCAAGATAGAAATGGACCACTACAAAGAGGTGCGCATGCACCGCATTGATGGTGGCGCAGCGCTGGCAGATTTTGGCGCTGCCAGCAAAACCCGTACCGACCTGGCTTTCATGCGACAGTTGTTTGCGCTGGGCCGTACGGTAGGCCAGCAATGGCTGCAAGCGCACCGCCAGGATGTGGGCGTGCGCTCCAGTTTTAACCTTGCGCACTGCGGTGCGTGAACTTGCGTTCTCACCATGCACGACCCCCACTGCCTTTTCTGCAAAATCATTGCCGGCCAGATTCCGTCCCGCAAAGTCTATGAAGACGACGAGATTTTTGCCTTCCATGACATCCACCCGTGGGCACCAGTCCACTTTCTGATGGTGCCGCGCCTGCACCTGCCATCGCTGGCCCATGCCCAGTCCGAGCATGCGGCCCTGCTGGGGCGCATGATGGCGCTGGCACCGCGCCTGGCGCTGGAGCAAGGCTGCAAGCCCTACCCTGAAGGGGGTTTCCGCGTCGTGGTAAACACCGGGCTTGAAGGTGGCCAGGAAATCCACCACCTGCATGTTCACGTCATGGGCGGGCCGCGCCCCTGGCTCAAGGGCTGACGCTGCGGCCAGCAAGGGGATATGCCCTTGGGGTTGTCATACCCCCCGTCTAAAATCCACCGTATTCCTTAGGAGATATTCATGGGCTCGTTTTCCATTTGGCACTGGCTGATTGTGCTGTTGATCGTTGTCATGGTGTTTGGCACCAAAAAGCTCAAGAACATGGGCTCTGACCTCGGTGGCGCCGTCAAAGGCTTCAAAGACGGCATGAAAGACGGCAGCACGTCCGACAGCGCGGCCACGCCGCCCAATGGCCAGGTGGCCAGCCCCGCCGTGGCCGACAAGACCACCATCGACGTCGAAGCCAAGCACAAAAGCTAAGGCAGCGTGAGCGCGTGCAGGCATGATTGACATTGGTTTTTCCAAACTGGCGCTGATCGGCGCGGTGGCGCTCATCGTCATCGGCCCCGAAAAGCTGCCGCGCGTGGCGCGCACCGTGGGCACTTTGTTGGGCAAGGCACAGCGCTATGTGGCCGATGTCAAATCGGAGGTCAACCGCTCCATGGAGCTCGACGAGCTCAAGAAAATGAAGGAGACCATGGAGGGCGCTGCCCGCGACGTGGAGCAGTCCATACAGACCAGCGCCAGCGAGTTCGAAAAAGACTGGGCGCAGGCCACCGATTTCAACACCACCCCGGCGCTGGACACACCGGCCAGCAGCACAGTGGTGCCTGCCTACCGCCATCCGGGCAAGAACTGGCGCCTCAAGCGCGGAGCCATGCCGCAGTGGTACAAGTCACGCAATGGCGTGCGCACCAAGGCCCAGTCGGGCGCTGCACGCATGGCGCGCCACCGGCCTCCCAAATTCCATTGATGCCGCAGCGCACTGCGCGGCATTGGCGGGCGTAAAACCCGCAGCACTTCACCATGTCCGACAAATCCTCCCAAGACGACGAGCTCGCCGGCACCGAGCAGCCCTTTGTGCAGCACCTGATGGAGCTGCGCGACCGCCTGGTCAAAGCGCTGATTGCCGTGGGCATTGCGGCGGCGTTGCTGTTCTTTTTTCCGGGGCCGGGCACGCTCTACGACTGGCTGGCCGCGCCGCTGGTGGCGCACCTGCCCAAGGGCGCCACGCTGATTGCCACTTCGGTGATCTCGCCCTTCATGGTGCCGCTGAAGATTTTGCTGATGTCCGCCTTTTTGCTGGCCCTGCCGTTTGTGCTCTGGCAGGTGTGGGCCTTTGTGGCGCCAGGCCTGTATTCGCACGAGAAAAAACTGGTGCTGCCGCTGGTGGTGTCCAGCACGCTGCTGTTTTTTGTCGGCGTGTGTTTTTGTTATTTCTTCGTGTTTGGCCAGGTGTTCAGCTTTATCCAGAGCTTTGCGCCCAAAAGCATCACGGCGGCACCTGACATCGAGGCTTACCTGGGCTTTGTGCTGACCATGTTCCTGGCGTTTGGCCTGGCCTTTGAGGTACCGATTGTGGTCATCGTGCTGGCGCGCATGGGCATCGTCAGCGTGGCCAAACTGCGCGAGTTTCGCGGCTATTTCATCGTGCTGGCGTTTGTGATTGCCGCCATCGTCACGCCGCCCGATGTGGTGTCGCAACTGGCGCTGGCCATTCCCATGTGCCTGCTGTATGAGCTGGGCATCTGGGCGGCGCAGATTTTCATCAAGCACACCCAGGCTCCGGAAGAGGCCGATCAGACCGCATCGTCTTCCTGATTTCCCATTATTTTGAGTAAAAACAGTCTCCAGCCCAATAGGGGTGCGCGCTGGTAGCTATTATTTTGATAGTATTCTTCGGCTGACCGGCTGACCGGCTGACCGGCTGACCGGCTGACCGGCTGACCGGCTGACCGGCTGACCGGCTGACCGGCTGACCGGCTGACCGGCTGATCGCTACCGCGCTCAGCGGCGCAGTGCCCGCCCGGGCCGGGGGCGCAGGCCCGGGGTCACGCCCAGCTCCAGCATCCGGTCGCCGCGCTGCACATGGAAGTTGGCCTGTACGCCGGGCTTGAGCGAGGCTACCGTGGCCAGCAGTGTGGGCACGCTGGCAATCGCTTTGTCGCCCACACGCACGATCACATCGCCGGGGCGCAGACCCGCCAGCGCACCGGGGCCGTCTTGCAGCACGCCGGTGATGATCACGCCCTCGGTGGCCTTGACGCCAAACGTCTCGGCCAGCTCGGGTGAGAGCTCGCTGGGCTCCACGCCAATCCAGCCGCGCGTGACCTGGCCTTCCTTGACTATCCCGTCCAGCACCATCTTGGCCGTGCTCACCGGAATGGCAAAGCCAATGCCCATGCTGCCGCCCGAGCGCGAGTAAATGGCGGTGTTGATGCCCAGCAGGTTGCCGTTGATATCCACCAGCGCGCCGCCCGAGTTGCCGGGGTTGATGGCCGCATCGGTCTGGATGAAGTTTTCAAAGGTGTTGATGCCCAGCTGGCTGCGCCCCAGTGCGCTGACGATGCCGCTGGTCACGGTCTGGCCCACGCCAAAGGGGTTGCCAATGGCCAGCACCTGGTCGCCCACGGCGAGTTGGTCGGAATTGCCCAACACAATCACCGGCAGCTTGTCGAGTTCGATTTTCAGGATGGCCAAGTCAGTTTCGGGGTCGGTGCCGATCACGCGGGCGCGGGCGCGGCGGCTGTCGGTCAGGGTCACGTCGATTTCATCGGCGCCTTCAACGACGTGGTTGTTGGTCAGGATGTAGCCGTCGGGGCTGATGATGACGCCGCTGCCCAGGCCGGTTTGCGGCTGGTTGCCCTGGTCGCCAAAGAAGAACTGGAACCAGGGGTCGCTGCTGCGCGGGTCGCGCACGGGCGCTTTGCTGGTGTTGATGCTCACCACCGCTGGCGCGGCCTTGCGCGCGGCCGGGCTGAAGCTGCCGGGGGCGGGCTGGGTGGGGTCGGCGGCAGGGGCTTCGATGAGCGCGATACCCGCGCCCGAGCGCGTGGCGCCGCGCTGCAACCAGTCGGGTTGCAGCGTAGCCACCACAAAGTACCCCGCGACGAAGACCGTCACGGCCTGGGAAAAAAGCAGCCAGATGCGTTTCATGGAAAGTGGGCAAAAAATGGGCCTGACGGCGGGCTGCCATTGTCCCTCAGGTGTTTGCGCCATGCCGGGCTGCGCGCCTGCCTGGCCATGCCGTCGGCACGACAATAGCGCGCATGAGCATTTCCAGAGACACCCTGCTGCAGTCGTTGGACGCACTGCTGCAACCCGAGCGCTTCAAGGATTACGGCCCCAACGGCTTGCAGGTGGAGGGCAAGGCGCAGATTGCGCGCATCGTCAGCGGCGTGACCGCCAGCCGGGCGCTGATCGATGCGGCCATTGCCCAGCAGGCCGATGCCATTTTTGTCCACCACGGCCTGTTCTGGCGCGGGCAGGACGGACGCATTACCGGCTGGATGAAGCAGCGCCTGCAACGCCTGTTGGCGCACGACATCAGCCTGTTTGCCTACCACCTGCCGCTGGATGCGCATCCCCAATGGGGCAACAACGCCTGCTTGGGACAAGCGCTGGGCTGGGCTGCTGATGCGCGTTTTGGCGAGCAGGAACTGGGCTGCGTGGCCAGTGTGGACTACCCCAGCGCCCAGGCCCTGGCAGCGCACATCGAGCGCGTACTGGGCCGCAGCGCCACGCTGGTGGTGCCACCCGGCGCAGCGCCCATCCGGCGCGTGGCCTGGTGCAGCGGCGGTGCGCAAGGCTACTTTGAGGCCGCCATCGCCGCCGGTGCCGATGCCTTTGTGACTGGCGAAATCTCCGAGCCCCAGGCGCACCTGGCGCGTGAAATGGGCGTGGCCTTCATCGCAGCAGGCCACCACGCCACCGAGCGCTACGGCGCCCCCGCCGTGGCTGCGCATGTGGCGGCCCTGCACGGCCTGGAGCATGTGTTCATCGATATCGACAACCCGGCCTGAACGCCCAGCCGATCCATGGCGCCATCAACAGCTAATTTGCTCCTTTTTGTATAGCTGTTAGCGCAATACTGGTGAGCCTTGGAGCCAAATTTTGCTTGAAATTAATCACCCATGACTGTCCCCTCCCTGCCGAAACTCTTGGCCATCACCCAAGGCGATCCTGCCGGTATCGGCCCCGAAACCATCGCCAAGGCCTTCCGCGATGCGCCCGATGATCTGCGCGGCTGCTTCGTGGTGGGTGACTTGGCCACGTTGCGCCGCGCTGCGCAGTGCGTGCAGCGGCCCGGAGAGCCATCGCTGCCCGTGGCCTTGCTGACCGAGCCTGCGCAGGCTTTGTCGGTGCCGCCGCGCTGCCTGCCGGTGTGGCAGCTGCCGGGTGTACCGGGGCCGCAGCCGTTTGGCCAGATCAGCGCAGAGGCGGGCCGCGCCGCCGCCGATTGTGTGGTGTGGGCGGCGCGTTCGGCGCTGCGCGGCGACATCGCCGGGCTGGTCACGGCGCCACTGCACAAAGAGGCGCTGCACGCCGCAGGCGTTGATTACCCTGGCCACACCGAGCTGCTACAGGCCGAGGCGGCAGCACATACCGGTGTGGCGCTGGCCGACATGCCCGTGCGCATGATGCTGGCCAGCGATGAGCTGCGCACCGTGCTGGTGAGCATCCACGTGTCGTTGCGCCAGGCGCTGGACGCGGTGACGTTCGATAACGTGCTGCAAACGCTACGCATCACCCATGCGGCGCTTTTGCGCAGCCTGGGCCGTGCGCCGCACATTGCTGTAGCGGGCCTCAATCCCCATGCAGGCGAGGGCGGGCTGTTCGGGCGCGAGGAGATTGAGTACATCGCCCCGGCCATTGCTGCGGCCCGTGCGCAGGGCTTGCAGGTCAGTGGCCCGCTGGCGCCCGATACGGTGTTCATGCGCGCGCGCCATGCGCCAGGGCACCCCGGCGAGTTCGATGTGGTGGTGGCCATGTACCACGACCAGGGGCTGATTCCGGTCAAGTACCTGGGCGTGGACAAAGGCGTGAACGTGACGCTGGGCCTGCCGCTGGTGCGCACCAGCCCCGACCACGGCACCGCATTTGACATCGCAGGCCAGGGCGTGGCCGATGCCTCCAGCCTGATCGAGGCTGTACGCATGGCCCAAAAATTGGCATAAAAAATGCCTGTAAGGCAGGTGTAGCAAGCGCGAATAGCTACCAAAAAAGTAGCATTCGTGCGCGCTTCAGTGCTTGAGGCTGTCGCGGATCTCGCGCAGCAGCACGATGTCTTCAGGGGTGGCCACCGGGGCGGGCGGCGCGACCGGGGTTTCGCGCTTGAGCCGGTTGATCTGCTTGATCATCAAAAAGATGATGAACGCCAGAATGAAAAAATTCACCGCCACCGTGATGAAGCTGCCGTAAGCAAACACCGGCACGCCCGCCTTTTTGAGTGCATCCAGCGTCATGGCCGTGCCCTCTGGGGCGCTGCCCAGCACCAGAAAGAGGTTGGAAAAATCGAGCTTGCCAAATACCAAGCCCACCACCGGCATGATGAGGTCGCTGACGACCGAGTCCACGATCTTGCCGAAGGCACCGCCAATGATCACGCCCACCGCCAGATCAATCACGTTGCCCTTGATAGCAAACTCTCTGAATTCCTGCACCATTCCCATAAAAAACTCCTTGCTGGGATCAAAGCGTGCAGTATCACCGGCCCCCAAGCGCTGTCAACGCAGGCAAACGGGTGTTGGGGCCCTTTTTCACTCCGCTACAATTTGAGGCTAACCCCCAATATAGCGATGTTCATCGAGGATTCCCATGAGTGACACTCCAATCGACTCCAGCAAGCGGACGTGGCTGATTGCGTCCGGCTGTGCGGGTGCGGTGGGCGGCGTGGCAACCGCCGTTCCTTTCGTGAGTACTTTCCAGCCCTCCGAAAAAGCCAAAGCTGCCGGCGCTGCCGTCGAGGTGGACATCTCCGCCCTCAAGCCCGGTGAAAAAATGACCGCCGAATGGCGTGGCAAGCCGGTCTGGATCGTCAGACGCACCCCCGAGCAGCTGGCCGACTTGTCCGGGCTCAATGACCAGCTGGCCGATCCCAAATCCGAGCGCAAGCCCGACGAGTTCACGCCCGCGTACGCCCGCAACGAGGGCCGTTCCATCAAGCCTGAAATTTTCGTCGCTGTGGGCATTTGCACCCACCTGGGTTGCTCGCCTTCCGACAAGTTCACGCCTGGCGCACAGCCTTCGTTGCCCGCTGACTGGAAGGGCGGCTTCTTGTGCCCCTGCCACGGTTCGACGTTCGATATGGCTGGCCGCGTTTTCAAGAACAAGCCTGCACCCGATAACCTCGAAGTGCCACCCCACATGTACCTCTCAGAGACCAAGCTCCTGATTGGTGACGACAAGAAGGCCTGAGGGAGAAAAAAATGGCTCACGAATTCAAGGAAATCTCTCCCAACGCCTCGGGCGGTGCCAAACTCACCAACTGGTTTGAGAACCGCTTCCCGACTGCGTTTGACGCCTACCGCGTCCACATGTCCGAATACTACGCGCCGAAGAACTTCAACTTCTGGTACATCTTCGGTTCGCTGTCCCTGCTGGTGCTGGTGATCCAGATCGTCACCGGTATCTTCCTGGTGATGCACTACAAGCCCGATGCGGCCAAGGCTTTCGAGTCGGTCGAGTACATCATGCGCGATGTGCCTTGGGGCTGGTTGATCCGCTACATGCACTCCACGGGAGCCTCGGCCTTCTTTGTCGTGGTGTACCTGCACATGTTCCGTGGTCTGATTTACGGCAGCTACCGCAAGCCCCGCGAGCTGGTCTGGATTTTTGGCTGCGCCATCTTCCTGGCACTCATGGCCGAGGCTTTCATGGGCTACCTGCTGCCCTGGGGCCAGATGTCGTATTGGGGCGCCCAGGTGATCGTGAACCTGTTTGCCGCTGTGCCTTTTGTCGGCCCTGACCTGGCGCTGTTGATCCGTGGTGACTATGTGGTGTCGGACGCCACGCTCAACCGCTTCTTCAGCTTCCACGTGATTGCTGTACCGCTGGTGCTGCTGGGCTTGGTGGTAGCGCACTTGCTGGCGTTGCACGATGTGGGCTCGAACAACCCCGACGGTATCGAAATCAAGGGCCCCAAGGCCCCCAAGGATGCCAAGGGCAATCCGCTGGATGGCATTCCCTTTCATCCTTTCTACACCGTCCATGACATTCTGGGTGTCTGCTTGTTCCTGATGGCTTTCACGGCGGTGATCTTCTTTGCCCCCGAGTTTGGTGGCTACTTCCTGGAATACAACAACTTCATCCCGGCGGATCCGCTGCAAACACCTCTGCACATTGCACCGGTGTGGTATTTCACGCCCTTCTATTCCATGCTGCGTGCCATTACCAGCGAGATGATGTACGTGCTGATTGCCTGCGTTTTGCTGGGTGCCGTGCTGGCGGTGGTCAAGATCAAGCTGCCCGCTTTCATCAAGGCTGGTGTGGTCGGTGCTGCGGTGGTGGTTTCGGTGTTGATGCTGTCGATTGACGCCAAGTTCTGGGGCGTTGTGGTGATGGGTGGCGCTGTGGTCATCCTGTTCGGCCTGCCTTGGTTTGACCAAAGCCCGGTCAAGTCGATCCGCTACCGTCCGAGCTGGCACAAGTATGTGTACGCCGTCTTCGTGGTCAACTTTGTGGTGCTGGCTTACCTGGGTGTGCAGCCACCATCGCCTGTTGGCGAGCGTGTGTCGCAGGTTGGTACGCTGTTTTATTTCGGATTTTTCCTGTTGATGCCATGGTGGAGTCGCCTGGGTGAGCCCAAGCCAGTGCCCGACCGTGTGACCTTTGCTGCGCATTGAGCTGGAGACGAACACCATGAAAAAAATCATTCTCTCGTTCATTGCTGCGCTCGGCCTGCTGGCGGGTACAGCGCACGCCGCAGGTGGCGGCATGCCCTTGGACAAGGCGCCCAATAAGGTCAATGACCTGGGTGCGTTGCAAAACGGGGCCAAGCTGTTCGTCAACTATTGCGTGGGTTGCCATTCGGCCGCTTTCATGCGCTACAACCGTTTGACCGATATTGGCCTGACCAATGAGCAGATCAAGGACAACCTCTTGTTCACCACCGACAAGATCGGTGAAACCATGAAGGCCACCATTGATCCCAAGCAGGCCAAAGAGTGGTTTGGGGCCAACCCACCCGACCTGACCGTGATTGCACGTTCGCGTGCAGGTGCTGGTGGTACCGGTGCAGACTACCTGTACACGTTCTTGCGCACCTTCTACCGCGATGAGGCCAAGGCTACCGGTTGGAACAACCTGGTCTTCCCGAACGTGGGTATGCCCCATGCACTGTGGCAGTTGCAAGGCCAGCGCCATGCTATTTTTGAAGAGCAGCAAAGCCACGGGCAAATCACCCATGTCTTCAAGGGCTGGGAAGCTATCAGTCCTGGCGCCATGACAGAGCAGCAGTACGACGAGGCCATTGGTGACTTGGTCGGCTACCTGCAATGGATGGGCGAGCCTGCACAAAATACCCGCGTGCGTTTGGGCATTTTTGTGCTGATCTTCCTGGCGTTTGCGACGGCGATTGCCTGGAAGCTCAATGCTGCGTACTGGAAAGACGTGAAGTAAGCTTTGATTCGCTCAGCCGCGCTGAATGCGCGGCCGAATCTTTTTTAGAGTGGGCGCTGCGTGCGTTCCACTCTTTTGGTTTTTAGGAGTCTCTTGCCATGATGGTGCTTTATTCGGGTACGACCTGCCCCTTTTCCCACCGCTGCCGTTTCGTGTTGTTCGAAAAGGGAATGGATTTTGAAATCCGCGATGTGGACTTGTACAACAAGCCTGAAGACATCAGCGTGATGAATCCTTATGGTCAAGTTCCCATTCTGGTTGAACGTGACCTGATTTTGTATGAGTCGAACATCATCAATGAATACATTGATGAACGTTTCCCGCACCCGCAACTCATGCCTGGCGATCCGGTAGATCGCGCGCGCGTGCGTCTGTTCTTGCTGAACTTCGAAAAAGAGTTGTTCGTGCATGTGAACATCCTGGAGTCGCGTGCTACCAAGGGCAACGAAAAGGCTCTGGAAAAAGCACGTGCACACATCCGTGATCGCCTCACGCAATTGGCCCCAGTGTTTCTCAAGAACAAATACATGCTGGGCGAGAGCTTCTCTATGCTGGACGTGGCCATTGCGCCGCTGCTGTGGCGCCTGGACTACTACGGCATTGATCTGAGCAAGAACGCTGCTCCGCTGCTGAAATATGCCGAGCGTATTTTTTCGCGCCCTGCTTACATCGAGGCGCTCACGCCCTCTGAGAAAGTCATGCGCAAGTAAGCTGCGCAACACTTGTCCATACTTCGCACACAGGCACCATGAACGCACAGGAATCCACCACTACGCGCCCCTACCTCATCCGGGCATTGCACGAATGGTGTACAGACAACGGGTTTACGCCGTACTTGGCGGTGCGTGTGGACGACTCCGTGCAGGTGCCGCGTGAATACGTGAAAGATGGTGAGATTGTCCTCAACGTTGGCCTGGATGCCACCAGTGGACTTTTGCTGGGCAATGATTTCATCGAATTCAAAGCGCGGTTCGGTGGCAAGGCGCGTGACATCATGGTTCCCGTGAGTCGCGTGTTGGCGATTTATGCGCGTGAAAATGGTCAAGGTATGGCCTTTCCTCCACCCGCAGATCTGCTCTCTCCTTTGGATGAGTCCAGTCGCGGGCGCGCACCGTCGGTGGTCGCAGACGCTTTGGGTACGACAGAGCGATCAGTGGATGAAGAGCGCATCGTGCAGTTGGTGCCCACCGATCCAGCGCCCGATGATGGTGGCGATACACCCCGCACGCCACCAACGGCCGGTGCTGTCAGACCAACATTGAAGCGGGTGAAGTAAATTTTGGCGTTGCTCGGCTGATTTTTACCCGCAGAATGCACTCAAATCTGATTTTTTGCTAGCGGCACGTATTTTCGGTATTATAATGCCAGCTTCGCCGGTTTAGCTCAGTTGGTAGAGCACCCGCCTTGTAAGCGGTAGGTCGTCAGTTCGATTCCGACAACCGGCACCATCAATGAAAGCCCGTCAACTGTTTGCAGTTGGCGGGCTTTTTCAATCTGGAAGCATCAGGCCTGCACTTTCAGGCGAATGGATGTGACGTCCCAGCCTTTGCTGCGCAAGTGGGATTGCAGTGCAGGTATTAGTTGCCGCATTTTGGCTGCAGCAGCGTTGCTTTTCACCAAAATGCACCATGTTTGTCCGTCGATCGGGCCAGCTTGTACGCTGGCACGCAGCGGTGCAGGAATCAGCGGTGCCACGCAGCGCAAACGGTCGCTGGAGTCACGGGTCAGCGCCGCCAGTTTGGCGAGCATGGGCGACTCTTCGGAGGCTTGCTGTAGTGATACGGCGTAGTGGCGGCGGTGCATTGGCGCGGTGCTGGTGCAATCCATGAAGTGTGTTGGATTATCGAGCAAGTCCGTGCAGGTGTTGTGCGACGGTGGTGTCCATGGATATCGATGGTAGCGGCCCCACTACGGTGTCCATCCATATCCGACCAAGTGGTCACCATGTGGGCGGGTAAAATTCGGCGTCCGGGGTCAGTGGGGCATCTGTTGCCATGACGGCAAGGGGTCTGCTGGTTCCATCTGAATTCATTTCTTCACAGGGATTTCGGACACTCTGCCAGTTTTGCGCTGGTAGCGTGTTTCTGCTCGCATGGCCACCAACTTCCTTACCAAACTTTTCGGCAGCCGCAATGATCGGCTTCTCAAGCAATACCGCAAGACGGTGGCGCGCATCAATGCGATGGAGCCCGAATTTGAAAAGCTGGATGATCAGGCGCTGCGTGCCAAGACGCAAGAATTCAAAGAGCGCGTAGCCAAGGGTGAAACCCTCGATGCCCTTTTGCCTGAGGCATTTTGCGTAGTGCGCGAAGGCTCCAAGCGCATCATGAAAATGCGGCATTTTGATGTGCAATTGCTCGGTGGCATGGCCCTGCACTACGGGAAAATTGCCGAAATGCGCACCGGTGAGGGCAAAACCCTGACGGCCACGCTGCCCGTGTACCTCAACGCACTTTCCGGCAAAGGGGTACATGTGGTCACGGTGAACGATTATTTGGCCAGTCGTGATGCCAAATGGATGGGGCGGCTCTACAACTTTCTGGGTCTGACGGTGGGCATCAATTTGCCCAACATGCCGCGCGAAGAAAAACAGGCCGCTTACGCCGCTGACATCACCTACGGCACCAACAACGAGTACGGCTTTGACTACCTGCGCGACAACATGGTCTATGAGGCCCGTGATCGCGTGCAAGGCCAGCTCAATTACGCCATCGTTGATGAGGTGGACTCCATCCTGATCGACGAAGCCCGCACCCCATTGATCATCAGTGGCCAGGCCGAAGACCACACCGCCATGTACATCGCGATGCACAAGGTGGTGCCCTTGCTGGTGCGCCAGGAAGGCGAGGCCGATCCGCGCACCGGCGAGGGCGTAACCAAGCCCGGGGACTTCACGCTGGACGAGAAAACGCACCAGATTTTCCTGACCGAGCAAGGCCACGAAACCGCTGAGCGCGTGCTGGCGGCCCAAGGCTTGATTGCCGAGGGCGCCTCCCTGTACGACCCCGCCAACATCACGCTGATGCACCACCTGTATGCAGCACTGCGGGCCAACCACCTCTATCACCGCGACCAGCACTACGTGGTGCAAAACGGCGAGATCGTTATCGTCGATGAGTTCACGGGGCGCTTGATGTCGGGCCGCCGCTGGAGCGAAGGTTTGCACCAGGCCGTCGAGGCCAAAGAAGGCGTGCAAATCCAGGCTGAAAACCAGACGCTGGCGTCCATCACCTTCCAGAACTATTTCCGCCTGTACGGCAAACTCTCGGGCATGACTGGCACCGCCGATACCGAAGCCTACGAGTTCCAGGAAATTTACGGCCTCGAAACCGTGGTCATTCCGCCCAACCGCCCCAGTAAGCGCGACGACCAGCTCGACCGCATCTACAAAACCACCAAAGAAAAATACGACGCGGCCATCCAGGATATCCGCGAGTGCCATGAACGCGGTCAGCCGGTGCTGGTGGGCACCACGTCGATCGAGAACTCCGAAATCATCGACCAGTTGCTCAACCAGGCAGGCCTGCCTCACCAGGTGCTCAATGCCAAGCAGCATGCCCGCGAAGCCGACATCGTTGCGCAGGCCGGGCGCACCGGCATGATCACCATTGCCACCAATATGGCCGGTCGTGGTACTGACATTGTGCTGGGCGGCAATATCGAAAAAGACATTGCCCAGATCGAGGCCGACGAGTCCCTGGATGACGCTACCCGCCAGGCCCGCATTGAGGCTTTGCGCGCGGCCTGGGCGCAGGAAAATGAAAAGATCAAAGCCCTGGGTGGCCTGCGCATCATCGCCACCGAGCGCCATGAGTCGCGCCGCATTGACAACCAGTTGCGGGGCCGCTCGGGCCGCCAGGGCGACCCGGGCTCGTCGCGCTTTTACCTCAGCCTGGACGACTCGCTGATGCGTATTTTTGCGGGCGACCGGGTGCGCGCCATCATGGATCGCCTGAAGATGCCCGAAGGCGAGGCCATTGAGGCCGGCATTGTTACGCGCAGCATTGAATCGGCGCAGCGCAAAGTGGAAGCGCGCAACTTCGATATCCGCAAGCAACTGCTCGAATACGACGATGTGGCCAACGACCAGCGCAAGGTGATCTACCAGCAGCGCAACGAAATCCTCGATGCACAAGCCCTACACGACGTGATCCATGCCATGCGCGAGGATTGCTTTACCGACCTGGTACGCCAGCATGTGCCCGTCGAGTCGGTGGAGGAGCAGTGGAACCTGCCTGCCCTGGAGAAAGCCCTGGCCGAAGAATGGCAGCTGCCCCTGGCACTGCGCGCCGAAGTGGAAGGCGCCCAGTCCATCACCGATGACGAGGTGCTGGAGAAAGTCCTTACCGCCGCCCACGCTGCCTTCCAGGCCAAGGTGGAGCTGGTGGGCGAGGAGAACTTCACGCAGTTCGAGCGTGTGGTATTGCTGCAAAGTTTCGACTCCAACTGGCGCGATCACCTGAGTGCGCTGGACTACCTGCGCCAGGGTATCCACCTGCGCGGTTATGCGCAGAAGCAGCCCAAGCAGGAGTACAAGCGCGAGGCTTTCGAGCTGTTCCGCCAGCTCATCGACATGGTGAAAAACGAAGTCACCAAAACGCTGATGACCGTGCAGGTGCAGTCGCCCACGCAGCTGGGCCAGGCCGCTGAGGACATGGAGCAGCGCGCCGAGAGCATTGCCAACGTGACCTACAGCGCGCCCACCGAAACCGGCGATGTCGAGGTCACGGTGGACGAGCGCACCCTGAGCGTGCAGCAAAAGGTGGCTGCCGGTGGCCGCGTGGGCCGCAACGACCCTTGCCCCTGCGGTAGTGGTCAAAAATACAAGCAGTGCCACGGCAAGCTGGCCTGAAAACCAGTCACGAAACCACTGCACAATCGCACGGGCTTCGGCCCGTGTTTGCATTGCCCTTCTTCTTTTCGATTTATTCAGGAAGCCTTTTATGCCCGTGAATCTGTCTGCCCCTGTGGCCTCTGAACTGCTGCCGGTGGCCGGTGTGCGCATTGGCGTCACCGAAGCCGGTGTGCGCAAGGCCAACCGCAAAGACCTGACCGTGTTTTTGCTGGATGAAGGCACCAGCGTGGCTGGCGTGTTCACGCAGAACCGCTTTTGCGCTGCGCCAGTGCAGGTCAGCCGCGAGCACCTGGCTGCGTGCCAGGGCGTGCGTGCCATGGTGATCAACACTGGCAACGCCAATGCGGGCACGGGTGCCGATGGCCTGGCGCGTGCGCGTGCCACCTGCGAGGCGTTGGCTGCGCAACTGGGCGTGGCAGCCGTGCAAATCCTGCCGTTTTCTACCGGCGTCATCATGGAGCCGCTGCCGGTGGAGCGCATTGCCGCTGGCCTGCCTGCCGCCATCGCCGACGCCCAGACGGCCCACTGGGGCCGTGCCGCCGAGGGCATCATGACCACCGACACCCTGCCCAAGGCTTTCAGCGCCCAGGTGCATATCGGTGGCGCCGTGGTCAACATCACCGGCATCAGCAAGGGCGCCGGCATGATCCGCCCCAACATGGCGACCATGCTGGGCTTTTTGGCCACCGACGCGGCCATTGCCCCCGAGTTGCTGCAAGGCTTGGTGCGCGAGCTGGCCGAGGGCTCTTTCAACCGCGTGACTATCGACGGTGATACCTCCACCAACGATTCCTTTGTGCTCATGGCCACGCACCGGGCGGGCAACGCGCCCATCACCGCGCTCGACAGCGACGATGGCCGCGCGCTCAAGGCCGCGCTGCTGGGCGTGGCACAAAAGCTCGCCCAGGCCATCGTGCGCGATGGCGAAGGCGCCACCAAATTCATCACCGTGCGTGTCGAAGGCGGCAAGACCAGCGAAGAATGCCGCCAGGTGGCCTACGCCATCGCCCACTCGCCGCTGGTCAAAACCGCTTTTTACGCCAGCGACCCGAACCTGGGCCGCATTCTGGCCGCCGTGGGTTACGCCGGTATCACCGACCTGGACCAGACCGGCATCGACCTGTACCTGGACGACGTGCATGTGGCCGTGCAAGGCGGGCGCAACCCCGCTTACCGTGAAGAGGACGGCCAGCGCGTGATGAAGCAAAGCGAAATCACCGTGCGCGTGCTGCTGGGCCGGGGGGATGCGCAAGACACCGTCTGGACGTGCGACTTCAGCCACGACTACGTCACCATCAACGCCGATTATCGCTCCTGATTTAATAGCTGCTTGCGCTTGTATAGCAAGCCTTTGAGGCCAAAATGAATCAAAACTTTGAACATTTACTGCTGCGGGCCGAGCAGCTCATCACGCGCATTGAATCGGTGCTGCCGCAGCCGCTGTCGGCGCCCGACTGGGCCGCTGCCATTGCCTGGCGCTACCGCAAGCGCAGCAGCGGCCATGGCACGCTGGAGCCGGTGCGCCACGTGGGTAGCATGGCGCTGCACGACCTGAAAGAGATCGACGCGCAAAAAGAAAAAATCCAGCGCAACACTGCGCAGTTTGTGGCCGGGCGCAGCGCCAACAACGTGCTGCTGACCGGCGCGCGCGGCACCGGCAAATCCTCCCTCATCAAAGCCTGCCTGAACGCTTTTGCGCCCCAGGGCCTGCGGCTGATTGAAGTGGACAAGGCCGATCTGGTCGATTTGCCCGACATCGTGGACGTGGTGGCCGGGCGGCCCGAGAAATTCATCGTCTTTTGCGATGACCTGAGTTTTGACGATGGCGAGCCCGGCTACAAGGCGCTCAAATCCATTCTGGACGGCTCGGTGGCGGCGGCCACGCCCAACGTGCTGGTCTACGCCACCAGCAACCGGCGCCACCTGCTGCCCGAATACATGTCAGAGAACCTCAGCTACCAGCACACGCCCGATGGCGAAGTGCATCCGGGTGAGGGCGTAGAAGAAAAAATCTCCCTCTCCGAGCGCTTTGGCCTGTGGGTGAGCTTTTACCCTTTCAGCCAGGAGGAATACCTGGCCATCGTGGCGCAGTGGCTGTCAGCGCTGGGCGTGGATGCCGCAGCCATCGCGGCGGCACGGCCCGAGGCGCTGGTCTGGGCGCTGGAGCGTGGCTCGCGCAGTGGCCGCGTAGCCTACCAGTTTGCCCGTGACTACGCCGGGCGCACCGAGCCTGCCCATGCCAGCCCGGCGCAGATTGCCGACGTGGCTGGACTGAACGACGAAACCAGCACCCTGTGATGGCCCCTGGCGCCGCCAGGGCGCCATTTTTTGGAGCTTTGCCATGAGCGATGCCACCCCCGTTACCACTGCCAGCGCTGCCCCTGCACGCACCCATACAGAAGTCGCTGTGGGCGTGCTGCTGCGCGCCGATGGCGCCATGCTGTTGTCCACCCGACCGCCGGGCAAGGCGTATGAAGGCTACTGGGAGTTTCCCGGCGGCAAGATCGAAACGGGTGAAACCGTGGAGCAGGCCCTGCGCCGTGAACTGATCGAAGAACTGGGCGTGACCATCGGCCCCGCCCAGGTCTGGAAAGTCACCGAGCACGACTACCCGCACGCGCTGGTGCGCCTGCACTGGTGCAAAGTCACCGAATGGAGTGGCGAGTTCGAGATGCGCGAAGGCCAAATCATGGCCTGGCAGCAGCTGCCGCTGCAAGTGCGTCCGGTGCTGCCCGGCGCCTACCCGGTGCTGCAATGGCTGGCCGAGGAGCGCGGCCAGACTTTTGACCCGGAATCGCTCCTGGAATGAGAGCTGCTGGCGCCCACGGGATGGGCGTTAGCAGCGTTTTTGATACTTAATTTTGCAGGCGCGGATCGCCATAAGGCGCATCGTCTGGTGGTGCCTCGGTGGGCACGGCAAAGTCTTCGCTGGCCCAGGCACCCAGGTCGATCTGTTTGCAGCGCTCGCTGCAAAAAGGCCGCCAAGGGTTTTGCGGGCTGTACAGACTGGGCCCGCCGCAGGTAGGGCAGGGCACCTGCCGGGCGGCAGGGCTATCAGGGCTTGCGGGGGGCGGGGTGGTGCTCATGGACGGCATCTTCAGGCACACAGGGTCAGTTCAAACGTGGCGTCATCCTGGCAGGCCAGCAGATGCCCGTCCTCTTGCAGGCGCATGAGGCGCACCGACACCAGCAAGCGGTTGCCGCTGATTTCCGGAATCAGGCCCAGTGACGGGTCAATGGCCAGGCGCAACAGCTGGAACGTGCGCCCTTGGGGCAGGTTCTGCTGGAAATGGCCATGCTCTGCCGCCACCTTTTGCGGTATGCCCGAGTCGCGCAGCAGCTTGAGCAGCACATAAATGGATTCGGCCAGCGGCGCCAGTGTGCTGGCCCAGCCTTCCAGGGCCTGCTGGCGCACTGCGGGCGCGTTGTGCTGCCAAGCAAAATAGCCCGGCAAATCAAAGCCACAGGTGCCACCGGGAATGCCGATGCGGCTGCGGATGCTCATGAGCCAGTCGTTCTCGGTCAGCGCCTGGCCCGCTTTGCCCGACTGGGCATTGATGGCCGCGAAGCAGCGGTCAAGCTGCGCCACCACACCATCGAGCACGGCCTCGGAAATCGACGGGTTGCCCCGGTAGCTGTCGAGCTGGTGCTTTTGCCGCTCAATGTCTTTGAGCACATCGGTTTTGAGGTCGGCGCGCGCGGCCACATCCATGATCTCAAAGATCGTGGTCAGGGCAAAGTGGTGGTCCAGCGGGTGCGAGCGGGGAATGAGTTCGCCCAGTCGGCGGAACAACTGCTCCAGTCGCAGGTAAGTGCGAATGCGTTCGTTGAAGGGGTATTCGTAAAGGATCACGCTGCCGGGTTCCTGATGGGAGAGAGCGGACGCCGTGGGCTTGTGGTGCTGGACGACTGCAGAAAAAGCGAATTTCATCATAGCCCGAACCGCTGGGCCACCAGGCGCACTTGCGCCTGTAGTGCGGGCAGGCTCAGACCATCGTTGTAGAGCACGATGTCGGCACCCGCACGGCGCTGCTGGCGGCTGGCCTGCGATGCCATGATGGCTTGCACGGCGGCTGGCGTGAGTGCGCTGCGCGCCACCACGCGGCTGATTTGCGTGGACTCACGGCAATCCACCACCAGCACGGCGCTGAGTTGGCGCGGCCAGTGTCCGGACTCGATCAGCAGCGGAATATCCTGCACCACCAGCTGGTGGCCTGCGGCCAGTGCCGCTTGCACGCGCTCTTCAGAGACGCGCCCGACCAGCGGATGCACGATGGCTTCGAGCTGCTGGCGCGCTGCCGGGTGCGCAAAAGCGTGCTCGCGCATGCGGGGGCGATCCAGGGCGCCAGTGGCATCGAGAAAATCGGCGCCAAAGGTGCGGGCAATGTCTGCCATGGCTGCACCGCCAGCACCGGTGAGTTCGCGGGCAATCTGGTCGGCATCGACCAGCGCAGCACCCAGCTCCACCAGCATGCGCGCCACGGTGCTTTTGCCGCTGCCAATGCCGCCGGTCAGTCCCAGGCGGGTGGCGTGGTGAATGCCTGCACTCACAGGCCCAGCGCGCCCAGAATGGTGTGCAGTACCGTCTGCGGCCCCCAGATGAGAGCGATCAGTCCGGCACCGACCAGAAATGGGCCAAACGGCACATAGCCACCTTCGCGCAGGCTGCTGGAGAGCTTCATGGCGATGCCTACGACCGCGCCCACCACGGAGGCCAGCAAAATCAGCGGAACCAGGGCCTGCCAGCCAAACCAGGCGCCCAGAGCGGCAAACAGTTTGAAGTCGCCGTAGCCCATGCCTTCCTTGCCAGTGGCGAGCTTGAAACCCCAGTACACCAGCCACAGCGACAGGTAGCCACTGGCAGCACCCACCACGGCCTGGGGCAGCGCCACATCCGTCCATTGCAGCGTTGACGCCAGCAGCCCGGCCCAGAGCAGGGGCAGGGTGATGTCATCGGGCAGCAGCGTGGTGTCCCAGTCGATGAAAGCCAGCACCACCAGCGCAGCACAAAAGCCGCACCAGGCCAGGCCGGTGGGCGTCAGGCCCCAGCGGTAAATGCAAAAGAAAAACAAGCCTGCGGTGATCAGCTCCACCAGCGGGTAGCGCAGGCTGATGGGTGCCTGGCAGGCCGAACAGCGCCCACGCAAGAAAACGTAACTCAGCACCGGAATGTTTTCGTACCAGCGCACCTGGTGCCCGCAAGACTGGCAGCGCGAGCGCGGCTGCGAGAGGTTGAAGACACCCTGCGGGGGCGCCGCCACGCCCGTGGCACCGGGCAGGGTAGCGGCATATTCAGCGCACTCGGCAGCCCACTGCCGCTCCAGCATTTTGGGCAGGCGGTAGATGACCACGTTCAGAAAACTGCCCACCAGCAGACCCAGCACACCCAACAGGGCGGCATCCAACCACAGTTCCATGCCCATCAGACCACCTGTCCCAGTTTGAAGATGGGCAGGTACATCGACACCACGATGCCGCCGATCAAACCGCCCAGAAACACGATGATGATGGGCTCCATCAGGCTGGACAGCCCGGCCACCATCTCATCGACTTCTTCTTCGTAAAAATCGGCCGCCTTGCCCAGCATGTGGTCAATGGAGCCCGATTCTTCCCCGATGGCGCACATCTGCAACACCATGGAGGGGAAGATATTGGCATTGGTCATGGCCGCCGTCAGGCTGGTGCCGGTGGACACCTCTTGCTGGATTTTGTCGGTGGCCATGGCATACACCGAGTTGCCTGCGGCACCGCCCACTGAGTCCAGCGCCTCCACCAGCGGCACGCCCGCAGCAAACATGGTCGAGAGCGTGCGCGTCCAGCGCGCCACTGCCGATTTCTCGATCAGGATGCCGAAGATCGGTATTTTCAGCATCAGCCTGTCCATGAACATCTGTACTTTTTCGCTGCGGCGCCATGCCTGCATGAAAAAGTAGAAGCCGCCGCCGAGCACACCAAAAATCAGCCACCACCACTGCACAAAGATTTCACTGATGCCCATGACCAGCAAGGTGGGTGCGGGTAGGTCGGCGCCGAACGAGGTAAAAACCTCCTTGAAGGCCGGGATCACGAAAATCATGATCACCGTCACCACCACAAAGGCCACGATGACCACGGAAATGGGGTACATCAGGGCCGATTTGATCTTGCCCTTGATGGCCTCGGTCTTTTCCATGTACATGGCCAGCCGGTCGAGCAGGGCTTCCAGAATACCGGCCGCCTCGCCGGCTTCGACCAGGTTGCAGTACAGGCTGTCGAAGTACAGCGGGTACTTGCGAAACGCTGCGTTCAGCGAGGTGCCCGTTTCCACATCGGCGCGGATGTCGTTGAGCAGCTTGCCCACGCTGGGGTTGGTGTTGCCCCGGCCCACGATGTCAAACGCCTGCAAAAGTGGCACACCGGCCTTCATCATGGTGGCCATCTGGCGGGTGAACAGGGCAATGTCTTTGGGCTTGATCTTTTTGCCCGAGCGCATGTTGCGCTTTTTGATTTTGGTCGGAAAAACGCCCTGGCGGCGCAACATGGCCTGCACCTGGTTTTCGCCAGAGGCACGGGTTTCGCCACGCACGATTTTGCCGTTGCGGTCTTTGCCCTCCCATTCAAAGACGTAGTCCTTGATGCCCTGTGATGCAGCGGTCGCCATGGCACTTCCTCGTTGGTATGGTTTTTATAGGTTGGTGACGGCCAGCACTTCTTCCAGGGACGTCATGCCCTGGCGCACCTTGTGCAAACCCGATTCGCGCAGTGATCTGACCCCTTCGCGTTTGGCTTGTTCGGCAATTTCGAGGGCACTGCCATCACGCAGGATGATCCGCTGGATCTCCTCTGAAATGGGCATGACCTGGTAGATACCGACGCGTCCCTTGTAGCCGTTGTTGCAGGCCGAGCAGCCCACGGGCCGGTAGGGCGCCCAGCTGCCATCGAGTTCCTCATCGGTAAAACCGGCTTCGAGCAGGGCTTCGTGGGGAATGTCGGCAGGTGCTTTGCACTGCGGACACAGGCGCCGGGCCAGGCGCTGGGCTGTGATCAGGATCACGCTGGAGGCGATGTTGAACGGTGCAATGCCCATGTTGCGCATGCGCGTCAGCGTGGTCGGTGCATCGTTGGTGTGCAGCGTCGAGAGCACCAAGTGGCCAGTTTGCGCTGCCTTGATGGAGATGTCGGCGGTTTCCAGGTCGCGAATTTCACCCACCATGATGATGTCCGGGTCCTGGCGCAGGAAGGACTTGAGCGCTGCCGCAAAGGTCAGCCCGGCTTTTTCATTGACGTTAACCTGGTTGACGCCGGGGAGGTTGATTTCCGAGGGGTCTTCGGCGGTGGCGATGTTCACCCCCGGCTTGTTGAGCAGGTTCAGGCACGAGTACAGCGACACCGTTTTGCCCGATCCGGTAGGCCCTGTCACCAAAATCATGCCGTAGGGGCGGCCAATGGCGTGCAGCAGGCGCTCTTTTTCCTCGGGGTCGTAACCCAGCGCTTCAATGCCCATTTTGGCGCTGCTGGGGTCAAGGATACGGATCACGATTTTTTCGCCAAACAGCGTGGGCAGGGTGCTGACACGAAAGTCAATGACCCGGTTGGGGCCCACCTTGAGCTTCATGCGCCCGTCCTGGGGCACGCGCTTTTCGGAGATGTCCAGCCGCGAGATCACCTTGATGCGCGAAGCCAGCTTGTCCTTGATGGCAATGGGTGGCGAGGCAATCTCGCGCAGTTCGCCGTCGATGCGAAAGCGCACGCGGTAATGGTGTTCGTAGGGCTCGAAGTGCAAGTCCGAGGCGCGCATGTTGAACGCGTCCAGCAGCATCTTGTGCAAAAATTTGACGATGGGCGCATCTTCAACCTCGTTGGCGCCCGCGTCCTGGGTCTCGGCGGCTTCTTCGACCGGGACATCATCGAACTCGAAATCACTGCTGGCGCTGATGGCGTCCAGGGTTTCGCTGGCGCTTTTGCCGTTGGCCTCCACCATGGCGCTGAGCTTGTCGTATTCGGCAATGACCCAGTCCACGCCCATTTGGGTGCTGAACTTGATTTTTTCGGCGGCTTCCTGGTCGGTGGGGTCGGCCGAGGCCACGATCAGGCGGTTGTTGCGCTTGCTCAGCACCACGACGCGGTAGGCGGTGCAGATTTTGGCGTCGAGCAGTTCGCGTGGCAGGCGTTGCGGGTCGATGGCGTTCAGATCGAGCAGCGGGGCACCAAAAATGGACGATACCGTGTGCGCCAGATCCGCCGCAGACACCGCCCCCGAGCCAATCAGCTCGTTGATGAAACGCGAGCGGCTGGCCAATGATTTGCGGTAAATCTCTTCAGCCGACTTTTCTGTCAGCTTGCCAGCAGAAATGAGCGCCCTGCCCAGACCTGGGAGCGCGACTGTTGCTGAGTCTTTGGTGGGGGTGTCAACAGCGGCCATGTAACCGGAAGGGATAAAAATCAATGGGCCATCGTATCACCGCCCATGCGCCCCGGTCTGCCAATCAGCGGGGGCTATCCTGGGCTTGGGCGCCTGTTGGCATGGGCCAGGTCTGCTGTGCAGGGCCATCAACCGATGGTCCCCTCGACAGGAATCGAACCTGTATCTAGCGCTTAGGAGGCACTCGTTCTATCCATTGAACTACGAGGAGGCTAAGGCGGCGATTGTACGTGTTCTTTTGCTTCTTTATTGATAGCTGCTTGCGCCCATCTGGCGGGCGTTACAGGCCAATTTGATTCAGAAAGTTACAGCGTTTCAGTCGTGGCGCACGGTGTAGATGATGTCCAGCGCGCTTTTGGCGCCGGTCTGGCCGCGCAGGGTCAGGCGGCGCGAGAGGTCGTAGAAGATGTAGAGCGTGCCCAGCGCGCCCGAGAGGCTGCGCTCGTAGGTCACGTACAGGTCTTGCGACAGGCGCTTGCCGAAGGTGAGCGCCGCGCCACTGGCGTCCTGGCCCGCGCCGGGGCCTTTGAAGCCGATTTCATCCAGCCCCAGGCGGCTGGCGACCCCAGCGGTGGGGCTGTGGCCACCGCGCCCGAGCAGGCCCAAGGCGGCCTGTTGCAGCAGGGCCGACTCGGCACCGCCGCTGGCGGCGTCGCGCCCCAGCACCACCCAGGAGAGCTTTTCGGCATCGGGCAGATCGGGGCTGGAGTAGAGCCGCACGCGCGGCGCCTGCGCCGTGCCGCTGACTTGCACGCCCGCGCGCACGCTGATGTTGGGGCGCAGCGCCAGGATGTCGAGCGCGGGGTTGTCATAAGGGCCGTTGAAGCGCAGCAGGCCGGTTTCCACGTCCAGCATCTGGCCCCAGGCGCGGTAGCGGCCTTGCACGGTGGTGATCTCGCCGGTGACGCGTGGCGCTGCCCCGGCCACGGCGCCGCTGCGGATGTCCAGCTCGCCAGTCAGGCGCGTGGTGATGCCGTGGCCTTGCAGGGCAAAGTCCTGGCCCAGGTTCACGGTGAGGGCGATGTCGGGCGGCTTGGCCGTTTGCGCGCGGGCGGCGGTCTGGCTGGCACGCCGGGCTTGCTCAGCCTTGGCCTGGTCGATGGCGGCGGAGCGCACCACCACGTCGCTGCCCAGCCGGGGCGCTGACGCTTCGGGCAGCAAGATGGTGGCGCGGTCGGTGGTGAGCTGGCCGCGCAGGGTGACCTGGCCCTGGCGCAGGCTGGCGCGCACGTTACCCGAGAGGCTGACTTGGCGGTCGGCGCGCACCAGCACTTGCAGCGCACGGGCCTCGGCGCGCAAATCCATGGCGATGCCGGAGCCTGTGCCCAGCTCTTGCGCTGCACCTGTGCTGGCGCTGCCCCAGGTGATGCTGCCGCTGCCGTGCAGGCTACCGCCATCTTGCGGTGCGCTCGTGCGGTTGCCGCTGTAGCCGGCGATGCGGGCACGACTGCCCTGGCCGCCGTGCAATATGAACTCGGTGATGTCCAGGCGATCGCCGCGCAGCGCAGCGCGCAGGCGGCCACCTTGCAAGTCCACCCCATCAAGGAGCGAGCGCAGCGCCAGTTGGTCGGCGCCCAGCGTGCCCTGCCAGCGCGGTGCGCTGCGATCGCCCGAGAGCATGGCATCGGCATCCAGCGTGCCGCCGATGCGCCAGCCCGGCGGCGCCAGCACCGACCACACGCCCAGATCGGGCAGGCGGGCGCGGATGCGCGCGGCCAGCGGCGCCTGCGTGGGCCACACCCAGGCCCCGTTCTCACGCGCCAGGCGGGTGCTGGCATCGGCCTCGATATGGCCAGCGCGTTCGCTGTCCCACAGCAGGCGGGCACGCAGTTGTTCGCCTTCGGCGCTCAGTTGCAGCGTGGCCTGGCGCACGCCCGCAGCGGTGCCGGGTGCGTTGCTGCTGGCGCGCGCCAGTGGCTGGGCGCCGCTGCTGCGTACGGTGGTGACGCTGGCGGCTTCGCCCGTGAGCACGTGCAGATCGCCGCTGCTGCGTTGCACGCTGGCACTGGCGCGCAGGGTGTCGGTGGCAGCCACGTCCCAGCGGCCTTCCAGAACCAGGTCGCCAGCCAGTCCGCGTTCGGCCAGTGTGGCCTTGCCTGCGGGGGGCAGGGCGTCGGCCCATGCCAAGGGCAGGCCGGTGAATTCGCCGCGTGTTTGCAGTTGCAGCGCGCCTTGGGCGGGCACCTCCAGCCGCAGCGGCTGCCAGCGCAGCACGGTGGTGCCGGGTACGGGGGCAGTGATCTGGGCCTGGCCTGCGGCGGTTTCCAGACTGTGGCGTGCTTTGCCACCGGGCTGGCCATTGCGCATTTGCCACAGCGTGAGCGCCAGCGGCTGGGCCAGTTGCAGCGCCCAGGGGCCAGACTGTTGCGCGGGGTGTAGCTGCAATTGCAGGGCGTTGATGCTGGCGCGCCATTGGGTGGCTTGGGCGCTGGTGGTGCCCAGGCTGGCGCTGATCTGCGTTTGCAGCGTGGCGCGCTGATCGTCCACATGGGCTTGGCCGTTCACGCTGAGCGTGGCCTGGGCCAGATTGCCTGCCAGCACGGCGCGCACGCCATGCAATTGCACGTGGGTGGCGGCGTCTGTGCGATCACTGGCTGCACCTGTAGTGCCGGGTGCAGCAGGTGGCAGGATCAGGGCCAGCTGTGGTGCCTCCAGCGTGGCTTGCACGGTAAAGGGCTGCAGCGGGGCGGTGTTGGCGGTGTCGGTCGTGGGTGCAATGCCTGAGGTGGCCGCCTGCCATTGCCGTTGCAGGCTCTGCCAGCCCCCCTGCCAGCGGGCCTCCAGCCGGGTCTGGCCTTGCAGTGCGCTGCCTTGCAGCACGGCAGACAGGCCGGGCAGGCGCTGCAACCAGGCTAGCACCTGCTCTGCCGCTGCCACGTTCACTTGCAAGCTGCCGCCACCGCTGCGTTCGGCCAGTTGGCCGCTGGCTTGCACGCTGGCACCGGGCACGGTCAGCGACAGTGTGCCGCGCCCGCCGGGGGCGCTGCCCAGCGTGGCCTCGATGGCTTGGCCGCGCAATTGGGCCTGCAAGGCATCTATCTCCAGGCGTTGCAGACTGAGCCGGGGTGCATCCCACTGACCTTGCACTTGCACTTGCCCAATGCGCAGCGGCACGGCCTTGCCGCTGGCAGGTCGACCGGTGCTGCGCGCGGCCTGCAACTGGGCCGCAAAGCGCACGGCGGTGCCGTGGCTTTGGGCACTGAGATGGCCATTCAGGGCTGCGGCATCCAACTGGCGGTGCAGCGCAGCAGGGGCCAGTTGTTGCACCTGGGCGCTGGCCTGCACAGCACCATTGGCGGGGGTGTAGCTGCCTTGCAGCACGATCTGGCCCGTGCCTACCTGCAATGTGGCCTGGGGGATGCGCCACTGGCTGCCATCAAAGTCGGCACGGGCGTCCAGCGCGCTCAGGGGCAGGCGCTGTGCGTCCCAGGGGCCAGGCAGGTCGTTGCGCAACTGGGCGCTTAGCTGCCAGCCGCTGGCCTGTGGCCCTGCTTGCACGCTGCCGTGCAAAGCGGTGGCCGGGGCCTGCGGCCACAGCGCTGCCAGATTGAGTGCCCGCAGGTCGGCGCTGGCCTGTTGCAGCGGTTGCGCCGCCCAGGGTTGGAGCGTGGCGCTGATGTCGGCCTGCATGGCGTTGGTATCGGTGTGTACCGCAGCGTCGGCCTCCGGTGCGCGGCTTATCTGTGCTTGCAGTTGCAACTGTGCTGCTGCCGTGGCCAGGGTGCCGTGCAGCGTGGCCTGGGCCGACAGGTGCAGTGCCTGCCCCCCCGGGCCGGGCGTGGTAGCCCGCACCTGGCCATTGGCGGTGGCTTGCAGGGCCATGGGCGCTTGTGCTTGCAGTGTGGCCTGGGCGCGGTACTGGCCTTGGGCCAGTTCCATACGGTGGATGTCCAACTGGTGCTGGGCCAGGTCATGGCGGTAGTGGCCGCTCAGGGCATGTACCTGCACCGGCGCGGGGCCAGCCCATTCGATGTGCGCGATCTCGAAGGGCAAGTCCACGCGCACTGGCAGCACCCATTGCGCGGGAGGCTCTGTGGGCGGCGCATCGGGTTGCGGTGTGGGGGTGATGCGCACGCTGGCCACTTGCACCAGACCCAGCGCCACAGTGCGTTGCCACAGCGCTGCCAGGTTCCAGCCGATGCGGGCATCGCGCACTTCTACCGTCAGGCCGGGGCTGCTCCAGCGCAGCCAGTCCAGCTGGCCGCCGCTGCGCAGGGAGCCGCTCACGCCGCTGCTTTGCAAACTTTGCCCGGCGGGCAACCAGCGCGCGGCCTGGGCCAACGTGGTGGCCAGAGAGCTGTGCTGGCCTGCCCACCACCAGCCGAATGCGCCCAGGGCGCACAACAACAGCACCAGCCCCACTACCCCCAGCAAGGCTGCCGCACCAGCGTGCCGCAACCGGCGCAGCCACGTGGGCGGGGGGGGGCTGGCGCTGCTGGCCTGCGCTGCTGCGGCCGCAAACGGATTGGGCGCCGCCGGGGTGCCAGCGGCGGCGGCAAAGGTGTCGGCGCCTGCGTCGGGGGGGATGGGGGTGCGCTGGGCCATGGCTAGAAGGTAAAGCCCAGGCGCAGGTGCAGGCGCACGCGTTTGGCCTGCACGCCGTAGGCCAGGTCTGCCTGTAGCGGCCCCACCGGGCTGCGCCAGCGCAGGCCTGCGCCCACGCCCACGCGCGGGTGCAGGGCACCCAGTTGGTCGCTGACGGCGCCCACGTCGGTGAACAGGGTGCTCTCCCAGTCGGTGAAGTTGCCGCGCAAGGCGATGGGGCGTTGCCATTCAGCGCTGGCTACGGCCAGGTAGCGGCCACCGTAGAGCAGGTTGTTATCGGTGCGGGCGCCAATCTCGCGGTAGGCGTAGCCGCGCACCGTGGTGTCGCCGCCGGTCAGGAAAAGCTGGGTCACAGGTACCTGGGCTGCATCGCGGGCCAGCACCACGCCGCCTTCGGCGCGCAGCGCCAGGCGGCTGCCACGCGGCAGGCCGCCATCCAGCGCCACCTTGCCCAGCGGCACAAAACCCAGCCAGCGCACCATGGCGCGCACAAACGGGTCGCGCTGCGGCCGCAGCGTGGTGCCTGCGCCCAGCTCCCAGGCCAGGCCGTGGCCCGTGCTGGGGGCATTGGGGTGGTCAAAGTAGCGGCCCGTCCAGCTGTAGTTCATGCTCAGGGCGGTGCTCGACGGGGGCGCTTGCAGGCCCTGCGAGTTGGCGTAGTCGTATTGCAGGTAGTAGTTGCGGTCGATGCGCTCGGTGCTTTGGCCACGCCCGGCGCGCAGGCGGGCGCTGTTGACCTGGTAGCTGCCGGTGGTTTCACGCTGCGCCTGTGCGCCGCCAAACCAGCGCCAGCCGCCGTCGTCGGGCAAATCCGTCCATTCGGTGCCGATGAGCTTGGTCTTGCGGTCCAGCGCCAGTTTGCTCACGGCGCGCCAGCCAACCAGGGGCAGGCGGTTGTGGATGTGGTCGGTGCCCCAACGCACGCCGCTGTCGGTGGACAGGCCCAGGCCGAACACCCACTTTTGCAGCGGTGCCTCGCGCACCTGCGCCAGCACCGCAGCGGCTTGCGGGTCGCTGGCCTCGGTGTCGAGCGTGAGGAACACCGCGTCGTAATAGCCGCTGCTGGCCAGGCGCTGCTGGGCGTCCAGCAGCTGGGCTTCGCTGTAGTCGGCGCCGGTGGGCAGGCGGGCCAGGCGGCGGGCGCCGTCGCTGTCGTAGCGCTGGCTGCCCTGTACGCGCAAGGGGCCAAAGCGGTAGGCCGGGCCAGAGTCGTACGTGACCGACAGGTCGGCCAGGTGTGTGTCGGCATCCACCTCGGCGCGGCTGTACGCGATCTGTGCAGCGGGGTAGCGCTGGCTTTGCAGCGTGCGCAGGCCCTGCGCCTTGGCGCCATCCCAGGCCGACTGGCTGAAGGGCTGGCCCGGCGGCAGTGACCAGACGCGGCGCACCTGGTCGGCCTGCTGGTCGGTGTCGGCGCCTTGGGTGGTCTCGGCCACCGGCCCGCTGAACGTGATGTGCGCCTGGCGAATCTGCGTTTGCGGCCCCGGCTCCACGGTGACAGCGATGGCGCGCGGGGCATGGCTGCTGCCCGGCGTCTCGGTCATTTCCACGGTCAGCGTGGGACTGAAGTAGCCCAGCGTGGCCAGCAGCTCGCGGGCGTTCGCGTCGGCAGCGCCCAGCAGGCGTGACAGCTCGTTGGCCGTCAGCCCCGGCAGGGATTGAAAGCGCTGCAATTCCAGGTGGCGCGCCAGGTAGTCGGCGATGTCCTGGGGCGCGCGCACCTCCAGAGTGAAAGCGGCTTGCGTGTCCGATGTGGCGCTGGCGCCTTCCTCGGAGCCCGCCTGCGTGTTGTTGGCGGGCGCCGCAGGCAGCAGACCACAACCGGGCAGCGCCAGGAGTGCCAGCAGGCTGATAAGCAACAACGCCGACCCACGGGCCGGCGCTGCGGTGTGCAAAAGACAGGGCATGCAGTTATTTTGACAACATGCGCATGGCCTCTTCCAGGCCCTTCAAGGTGAGGGGGTACATGCGGTCGCTCATCAGCTGCTGAATGATGCTGATGCTCTGGCGGTATTGCCACACGCCCTGCGGCTCGGGGTTGATCCAGGCGAACTTGGGGTAGGTGTGCGTCAGGCGTTGCAGCCACTCGGCGCCGGCCTCTTCGTTGTTGTATTCGACGCTGCCGCCGGGTTGCAGGATTTCGTAGGGGCTCATGGTGGCGTCGCCCACAAAAATCAGCTTGTAGTCTTTGTTGTACTTGCGCAGGATGTCCCAGGTGGCAAACTTTTCGGCAAAGCGGCGCCGGTTGTTCTTCCAGACAAAGTCGTACACGCAGTTGTGGAAGTAATAAAACTCCAGGTGCTTGAACTCGGTCTTGACGGCGCTGAACAATTCCTCCACCCGCTGGATGTGCTCATCCATGGTGCCGCCCACGTCCATCAGCAGCAGCAATTTGACGTTGTTGTGCCGCTCCGGAATCATCTTGATGTCCAGCCAGCCCGCGTTGGCGGCGGTGCTGCGGATGGTGTCGGGCAAATCCAGCTCCAGCTCGTGGCCTTCGCGGGCAAACTTGCGCAGGCGGCGCAGCGCCACCTTGATGTTGCGCGTGCCCAGCTCCTGGCTGTCGTCGTAGTCGCGGTAGGCGCGCTGCTCCCACACCTTGACGGCACTTTTGTTCTTGCCCGCGCCGCCAATGCGGATGCCCTGCGGGTTGTAGCCGCCGTGGCCAAATGGGCTGGTGCCGCCGGTGCCAATCCATTTGTTGCCACCCTCGTGGCGCTCTTTTTGCTCTTCGAGGCGCTTTTTGAGCGTCTCCATCAGCTCGTCCCAGTCCATTTTTTCGATGGCCGCTTTTTGCTCGGGCGTGAGCTCGCGCTCCAGCACCTTGCGCAGCCAATCGGCGGGCACTTCCTGGCGGAAATCGGCCACCAGCTCCACGCCCTTGAAGTAGGCGGCAAAAGCGCGGTCGAACTTGTCGTAGTGCTTCTCGTCCTTGACCAGCGTCAGGCGCGCCAGGTGGTAGAAGTCGTCAATGCTCCAGGCATCTTCCGAGTGCGGGCCCACGATGCCCGCCTGCAAAGCCTCCAGCAGCGTGAGCAGCTCTTTGACCGACACCGGCAGTTTGGCGGCGCGCAGGGTGTAGAAAAAATCAATCAACATGTTTTTGGCCTCCAGGGCTTATGCAGCCTGCGCATGCAGCTCCAATTTTGAGAGCAAATGTGCGCGCGACTCGGGCCACTCGCCCGCGCGCAGGCTGTACATCACGGTGTCGCGGATGGTGCCGTCGCGGCGCAGGGCGTGGCCACGGATCACGCCGTCCTTCTTGGCCCCCAGGCGCTCGATGGCGCGCTGGCTGGCAAAGTTGAAGTTGTCGGTGCGCCAGCCCACGACGTGGCAGCCCAGCTGGTCAAAAGCGTGGCCCAGCATCAGCAGCTTGCAGGTGGTGTTGACGTGGCTGCGCTGCACGCTGCGCGCGTACCAGGTGTAGCCAATCTCCACCCGGCGCACGGCGGCAATGATGTCGTGAAAGCTGGTGCTGCCCAGCACGCGGCCCGTGGCCTCGTCGATCACGGCAAACGCAAAGCGGCTGCCCTGTTCGCGCATTTGCAGCGCCGTCTCGATGTACGCGCGCGTCTCTTGCGGCTCGGGCACCGAGGTCACGCGCAGGCGCCACAGCTGGCCATCGGCAGCGGCGGCGGCCAGGCCGTCTTCATGGGCCAGGGCCAGTGGTTCAAGGCGCAGGCCGTTGCTGCGCAGGGTGACGGGTTGCACAAAAGCCATGTGGGTTACTCCTGGCGCAGGCCCTGGGCGTGGCCCAGTGCGGTGGGGCGAAGTGGCATGGGCAGGCGTCAGCGGTTGCGCTGGTTCATGAACACCAGCTTTTCAAACAGGCTCACGTCCTGCTCGTTCTTCAGCAGCGCGCCCACCAGCGGCGGCACGGCCACTTTGTTGTCCTGGCTTTGCAGGGCCTCCAGAGGGATGTCTTCGGCCACCAGCAATTTCAGCCAGTCGATCAGCTCGGAGGTGGAGGGTTTTTTCTTCAGGCCGGGCAGGTTGCGCACGTCGTAAAACGTCTTCATCGCCGCCGTGAGCAGCTCGCTCTTGAGCGTGGGAAAGTGCACGTTGACGATTTGCCGCATGGTGTCGGCCTCGGGGAACTTGATGTAGTGGAAGAAGCAGCGGCGCAAAAAGGCGTCGGGCAGCTCTTTCTCGTTGTTCGAGGTGATGAACACCAGCGGGCGGTGTTTGGCGCGGATGAGTTCACGCGTTTCGTAGCAGTAAAACTCCATGCGGTCGATTTCGCGCAACAGGTCGTTGGGAAACTCGATGTCGGCCTTGTCGATTTCGTCGATCAGCAGGGCCACGGGCTGCTCGGCGGTGAAGGCCTGCCACAGCACGCCCTGCACGATGTAGTTGCGGATGTCTTTGACGCGCTCGCTGCTGTGCTCATCATTGAGCTGGCTGTCACGCAGGCGGCTGACGGCGTCGTATTCATACAGCCCTTGCTGCGCCTTGGTGGTGGACTTGATGTGCCACTGCAAGAGCGGCATGTTCAGCGCCTGGGCCACTTCTTCGGCCAGCATGGTCTTGCCGGTGCCCGGTTCGCCCTTGACCAGCAAAGGGCGTTGCAAGGTGCTGGCAGCGTTCACGGCCAGCATCAGGTCTTGGGTCGCGACGTAGTTGGAGGAGCCTTGGAATTTCATGGGTAATGGTCGAATCGGGTCGAATCGTTGAAAAAACGGCGGATCGCATGCCGGGTTGCCACTGCGTGCGGCGGCCCAGCCCTGGAGAAAACGGCCCCGGAATTGTGCGCGCAAAACCTGGCCTGGGTTGTCGCCTCAGTGCCCCAGCAGCTCACCGAGGGGTTGCAGCCCGGTCACGCGGTCGCACACGGCCTTGACCGCCATCATGATAGGGATGCCCAGCAGCAGCCCCCACAGGCCCCACAGCCAGCCCCAGGCCAGCACGCTGACAAACACCACCACCGGACTCAAGCTGCTGGTGCGGCTGGTGAGCCAGGGGGTGAGCAGGTTGCCCACCAGCGTGTGGATCAAAAGCGAGGCGCCGCCCACGCTCAGTGCCATATCGAGCGTGCCAAACTGCAAAAACGCCACCAGCGCCGAGCCCGCCGTGACCACCAGAGAGCCCGCATAGGGCACCAGGTTGAGCACGGCAGCGGCCACGCCCCACACCGCCGCCTGTTCTAGCCCCAGCGCCCAGTAGGCCAGCCCCGTGGCCACGCCCACGATCACGCTGGTAAAGCATTGCACCAGCAGATAGCTGCGCACCTGGCGGTTGATGTCGTCCAGCATGGACAGGGTGATTTGCCGCTGCTCCAGGCTGGCGCCGGCAATGCGCAGCAGTTTGCGCCGCAGCAGCCCGCCCGAGGCCAGCGAGAAAAAGCTCAGAAACACCACCACCGCCAGCTGCGTCAGCCCCGAGGCCAGGCCCATGGTGCCGGGCAGCACATAGTCGCGCACGTTAAAGGGCGCACGCTCAATCACCACCCGCTGCACGCCCCGGCGCGCTGGTGGGGCGGCGTTGTTGTTTTCACTGGCGGCCTGTTCGATTTGCGTGGCCGCCTTCTGCACCGTCTCCAGCGGGCTGGCGCTGCTGCTGGAGCGGCTGTGCGCGCGCAACTGGTCGCGCACCTTCTTGGCCGCCACAGGCAGCGAGTCCACCAGCTGCGCCGCCCCATCGCTGAGCGACCAGCTGCTGGCGCCCAGCGCCGCCACCAGCACCAGCAGCAGGGCGCCTGCACCCAGCGCGCGCGGTACATGCCAGCGCTGCAACCAACCCACGGCGGGCCCTAGGGCACAGGTCAGCAGCAAGCTCAGCACGATGGGAATGAACACCGCGCTGGCCCAGTGCAGCATGGCCAGGCTGGCACACACCGCCAGCCACACCAGCGACAGCGTGCCCAGGTTCAGGGGCGGCGGTGCCAGCACGTCCGCTGGCAGCGGTGCAGGCCCCGGCGGTGCGCAGGGGCGCGCTGGCGCAGCGGTGGGCGCTGGCGGTGCTGTGTCAGCGGGGGTGTCCTCGGGGCGTGGTATAGGGTGTGGCGCAGAGGGTAGTGCGTGTTCTGGTATGGCGGTGTCGCTGGTGCCAGGCGGTGCTGGCGGGGCGGGGCGTTCGGGCTCGGTCATGGGCAAATTGTGCAGCGCGGCGCCAAAGAGTGCGGCGAATGGGCGGCTGATTGGCCAATTGCCCGTGGCCTTGGCCGCTACCATGGTGGCCTATGCAAGCCAAGCCACTTGAACCAAGGCGCACCATGCACCGAACCCTTTTGCCGCTGCTGGCCGTTGCCGCACTGGCAGGCGGTTGCAGCACGCTGGACGTGCCGCGCGCCGACAACTACCCTGCCACCGGCCAGAAAAAAGCCCGCGCCGTCCACCACTGGGAGGTGCTGGCCGCCGATGTGGCCGTGCGCGTTGCACAAAAAATTGGCGAGTGGCCCCCCGGCGAGCACCCCATCTACATCCCGCCCGCAGGCGACTCGGGCTTCAACCAGGGCTTTCGCAAGCTGCTCATCACCCACCTGGTCGAGCGCGGCGTCACCCTCTCGACCGTGCCCACACCAATAGAGCTGAGCTTTGATACGCAAGTGGTGCAGCACTACGCCCCGGTGAGCAACCGCGCACAAATGCCGCTGACGCGCCTGGCCGCTGGCGTGGCGGTGGTGCGCGACTGGCACCTGTATGCGCAGACCAACCCCTCCCTGATTGCAGGCGGTCTGGCGGCCACGGCGCTGATCGACGCCACCATGCTGGCCACCGATGGCGCCGCTGCGGGCGGCCCCACGCGCACCGAGGTGCTCATCACCACCTCGCTGGAGAGCAACCAGCGCTACCTGGCACGCACCGCCGATGTCTATTACATCGAGCCCGACGACGCGCTGCTCTACATCCCGCCGCCGCCACCGCCGCCGCCACCCGCGCCCACCCCCCTCAAAACCTGGCGTGTGGTGGTGCCATGAAGCGCCGCACCGCTGCCCTGGGCCTGTGGGCCGCTGCCAGCCTGGCGCTGCTGCCCGGCTGTGCCCAGTATTACTACGGCGAACACGCCACCGCCACCTCGACCGATCTGGTCGAAGCCAACCGCATCGCCGCCGACCGGCTGTTGCAAGACGCCCTGATCGACCCCGACCGCCCCGTGCTGGTGGCCACGCTGGTAAGCGTGGACCAGTTGGGTGAGTCCTCGCGCCTGGGCCGCACCATCACCGAGCAAATTTCCGGGCGGCTGGTGCAGCGCGGCGTGCTGGTGATTGAGCCGCGCATGCGCGCCAGCCTGGCCATGTCGCCCGCGCAGGGCGAACTGCTGCTGTCGCGCGAGGTGCGCGAAGTCAGCCGCTCGCACGATGCGCAAGCCGTGCTGGTGGGCACCTATGCGGTGTCGGTGCGCAGCGTGTACGTGAGCCTCAAACTGGTACACCCGGTGGGCAACGTGGTGGTGGCCGCCGTGGACTACACCCTGCCCATGAGCGACAACGTGCGCGGCCTGCTGATGGCGCGCTGACACGGCGCTCCTGTTCAGTATCTTTTTGATAGCTGCTCGCGCTTATCCAGTAAGGGCGAGAGTCGGTTTTTATTGAAAATAGAGACTTGACGCCCGTGCCCGCCACGGGCCCAACAAAAAAACCCGGTCTGCGCCATGCAAACCGGGTTTTTTCAATCTCTTTTTGATAGCTGCTTGCGCTTTGCTACCAAGGGTTGGAGCCAGTTTTGGCTCCAAATTTCAGCATCCGATCAGTGCAGCATCAGTGCGCCGGCGGTCTTGCTCTTGCCAGCGCGGGCGGGCGGGTTGCACAGGCCACAGGTGTAGTGGCGGTTTTCGTACAGCTCGGTGACGAACTGACCACCGCACTGGCTGCACTTGGTGCGCGTAAGCATGCCCGCATCGACAAACTTCACCAGGCGCCAGGCGCGCGTGAACGACAGCAGGGGCTCCACCTGGGCCATCTCGATCTGCTCGGTGTAGAGCCGGTAGGCTTTGGTCAGCTGATCGACCGCGTCCAGATCCATGCCCTTGGACAGGTATTCGTAAATGTTCAGGAACAGCGAGCTGTGGATGTTTTCTTGCCAGGTCAGGAACCAGTCGGTAGAAAACGGCAGTTGGCCTTTGGACGGAGATTTGCCAGCGACTTCCTTGTAGAGGCGGATCAAGCGCTCATAGGACAGCGTGGTTTCAGACTCCAGCACCTGCATGCGGGCGCCCATGCCGATGAGCATGGCAGCGCGTTCAATTTGCCGCGATTCGTTGAGTACGCTCTTGACGGGGGCCTTGGGGGCGGGGGCTGCGCTTTTGTCGGTGGCGGTCATGGCATGTTCTCCTGGTCAGTCTGTGGGGGGCAGCGGGTGCTCAGAGCACTTCCGATACGCGGCTGGCCATCAGGATGTTGGCGTGCAGCGTGTTGGTGGCTTCGTTGCCCACCTTGCTGGGGGTGTTGTGGTTGGTCAGCAAGCTCCACACCAGGTTGTCATCGACGCGGAAGTTGCACAGCAAGGTATTGCGCGATGCCAGCTTCATGACCTGCGCTGCCGACAGGGAGCCCAGGATGTCGGCCGCCTCTTCGTTGATGCCCAGGCGGAACACCGCTTCAGCCTTGTCCTGGCGAATCAGGGTCTGCGCCAGCATCAGGTAAGTCAGGTTGGCTTCGCGGATTTCGGCGAGAAGTTGTTCGTTGGTCATGGTGCAATCCTTTTCAGTTCGGGCCTGGTTTCATGCTGCTGCATGTGTGCTTGATCCGTTGAAATGGATTGTGAAGTGACCCCAATCAAAAATTAAGTCGGGGTTTGGCTATGTCGCGTGTCTGGGTTTGCGGTGGGCTTGTAGGTGTTTGCCTTACAGGCGGCGCCGTGAGGGCGCCTTTTGTCAGGGTGCGGGCCGTGCTGCATGGCACGGCCCGCAGGCCGTGTGGGCGGCTCAGGCGCGGGCCATGGGGCGGGTGCGGTCGCTGCACCACTCGCTCCAGCTGCCCGCAAAAAGCGTTGTTTTTTCGAAACCGGCCAATTCCATGGCCAGCACATTGGGCAGCGCGGTGACGCCGCTGCCGCAGTGGTGGACCACGCTGGCCGGATCGCACCCGGCCAGCAGTGCCTCGAACTCGGCGCGCAGCGCGGCAGCGCTCTTGAAGCGGCCATCGGGCCCGAAGTTGTCGGTAAAGGGCCGGTTCAGCGCCCCGGGGATGTGGCCAGCCACCGGGTCCAGGGGTTCGACCTCGCCACGGTAGCGCGGCGCGGCGCGGGCGTCGATGAGGGTCTGGCCCGGCTGATCCAGTGCGGCCAGCACATCCTGGGCTGTGGCCAGGCGCCGCAGGGAGGGGCGCAACGCGAAGTCGGAGGCAAAGTGCGAGGTCTCGGTGCCCTGCGCCACGGCGCCGCCATCGGCCACCCAGGCCTGCCAGCCGCCATCGAGCACGGCCACCTGCGCGTGGCCCAGCCATTGCAGCATCCACCACAGGCGGCCACAGAATGCGCTGCCGTTGCGGTCGTACACCACGGCCTGCATGGCGTTGGTAAAACCCACGCTGCGCAGCCAGGTGGCGAATTTCTCGCGGCTGGGCAGGGGGTGGCGGCCCCCCGAGGCGGGGGTATCTGCCTGGGTGGCGGTGATGGTGCCGTGTGCGCCGGGGGCGCCATGCAGGGCGCTCAGGGTGCGGTCGAGGTCGGCATATACGGCGCCTGGGATGTGCGCTTGCAGGTAGTGCTGGGCGCCCGCGCCGGGCTGGGCCAGGTCAAAGCTGCAATCAAAAACCATCAGCGGTGCGCCGCTGGCGGCCAGGGCACGCAGCTCGGGGGCAGAAATCAGGGTGGTGTAGGTGGTCATGGGCTGCTCTCCAAAAACAGCCTGCATTGTGGCGCTGGCCGTGCAGCGCGAGAGCGGGCCTCAGTGCTCTTCTGCGGGCGTGCTGGGCGCAGCCTGGCTGCGCAGCACGGTGGCCAGGATGCCGCTGGCCACAATCAGCACCATGCCTATCCAGCCAATGGCTGGAATCTGGTCGCCAAACAGCACCACGCTGTAAATGGCCGCAAACACAATGCCCGAATACTGCAAGTTGGCCACCACCAGTGTGCCGCGCTGGGTTTTGGCGCTGGCGTAGGCGCGCGTCATGCACAACTGCCCGCCTGCGGCCAGAAAACCCATGGGCAGCAGCCACAGGCTGGGCCAACCCGGCCAGGGTGAGGTGCCCGCGATCAGTGTGGCCGCGCCGCCCGCCACCGCCGAACCCACGGCAAAGAAAAACACGGTGCGCGTTTCAGGCTCGCCCAGGCGCGATAGCGCCACCACCTGCATATACGCAAAGGCCGACGCAATGCCCGAGAGCAGGCCGATCAGGCCCGCAAACATCTGGTTCTGGTCGAGGCTGGGGCGCAGCATCATGATCACCCCGGCAAACCCGGCCAGCACCGTCAGCACCAGCGGGCCTTGCAGGGCAGGGCGCGGCGTGGCAGCCGAGGGGCGCCAGGTCAAGAGCGCGCCGCCCACCAGAAAAGCGGCAATCCAGACGCTGCTCATGTAGTTCAGCGTCATGGCCGTGGCCAGGGGCAAGTGGGCGATGGCGTAAAACCAGGCGCCCAGCGCCGTGACCCCGATCAGGCTGCGCCAGGCGTGCATGCCCGGGTAGCGCGTGGCCAGCGACACGCGCTGCGAGCGCGCCAGCAGCCACAAGATGGCGATGCCGATGATGCCGCGGTAAAACACCAGCTCGGCAGAGTTGAAATGCGCTGACGCGAGCTTGATGCACACGCCCATGCTGGCAAACAAAAAGGCGCCCAGCACCATCCAGAGGGCTTGCATGTGGTAGGTAATGTTGGAAGTGAAAATAGCTGCCAGCGCTTGTGGCACAAGCGCTGGCAGCTATTGTAATGAGAGCAGCGCGGGTCTGCTCAGCGCTGCGGCACAGCGGCGCCCATGGCGGCGCGGTACCACTCGTGAAAGTGCTGCATGCCGTCTTCCATGGGGCTTTGGTAGGGGCCGACCTCATTGACGCCGCGCGCCAGCAGCGCTTTGCGGCCAGCGTCCATGCGCTCGCCGATCTCGTCGTCTTCGATGCAGGTCTCCATGTAGGCCGCTTGCTGCGCCTCGACGAATTCGCGCTCGAAGGCGACGATTTCTTCGGGGTAGTAGAACTCGACCATGTTCATGGTCTTGGTCGGGCTGATGGGGTGCAGCGTGGATACGGTAAGCACATGCGGATACCACTCGACCATGATGTGCGGGTAGTAGGTGAGCCAGATGGCGCCGCGCTCGGGCAGCTGGCCGCTGCGGTATTGCAGCAGTACCTCGTGCCACTTTTTGTACACGTCAGAGCCGGGGCGGCCAAAAGTGCTGGCCACGCCCACGGTTTGCACCGAATACTCTTTGGCAAATTCCCACTTCAGGTCGTCGCAGGTGACAAAGTTGCCCAGGCCGGGGTGGAAGGGGCCGACGTGGTAGTCCTCCAGATAGACCTCGATGAAGGTCTTCCAGTTGTAGTTGCACTCGTGCAGTTCCACGCGGTCCAGGGCAAAGCCCTCGAACGAGAGTTCAGCGCGCGGGCCCATGCCGGCCAGGTCGGCGGCGATGTCGCGGCCGTTGTCCTCGAACATGAGGCCGTTCCATTCGCGCAGCGGGAAGTTTTGCAGATCAAGGCCGGGGTCGTGCGGGAAGTGGGGGGCGCCCAGCAACTCGCCGCGCGGGCTGTACGTCCAGCGGTGCACGGGGCAGACGATGTTGCCGCCTGCGCTGCCTTTTTGCTGCACCTGCAGCGAGCCCCGGCCCTGGAGCATGACGGCCTGGCGGTGGCGGCAGACGTTGGAGACCAGCTCCACCTCCCCTTGGGCGTTGCGCACCAGTGCGCGGCCCTCGCCTTCCTGCGCCAGTGCGTGGTAGTCGCCCACGTTGGGTACGCAAAGCTGGTGCCCCACATAGCGGGGCCCACGCTGGAAGATGAGTTCTAACTCGCGCTGGAACAGCGCCTCATCGAAGTAGCTTGAAACTGGTAGTTGGCTTGCGGCCTGCTGCAGTCGAAGACTTAAATCAGACATGGGTGACCTGACCTAAAGACTCCCCACAGGGAGATGCGCACGGTGCGCGGGAGAAAAAATAAACCGGCAGACTGCCGGCTTGTAGGGAATGGGATTATAGGTGGTGGGGTTATTGCCGGGGTGATTCCCGCAGGGGCCATGCGTGTATTGCGGGTGGCCCCGCGCTGGCCGGGGCGCGCGGCGGCATCGGCCTAAAATCGCGCGTTTCAGACTCTCGCCTACCTGCCCCATGCCCAAAACCAAGACCGCCGATCCGGCCAGCTACGAGGCTGCGCTGGAAGAACTGGAGCAGCTGGTCGGCCGCATCGAGTCGGGCCAATTGCCCCTGGACCAGTTGCTGGCCGGTTACCAGCGCGGCGCTGCCTTGCTGGCGTTTTGCCGGGATCGCCTGGAGGCCGTAGAGGGCCAGATCCAGGTGTTGGACGCAGGGGCCTTGCAACCATGGACATCCGAATGAACCACCCCGCGCCCGCCGCCACCCCCACCGACTTTGCCGCCTGGATGCAGGTTCAGCTGGCGCGCGTAGAGCAGGCCCTGTCCGACTGGGTGGGTGCGGACGCCCCCGCCGGGCTGGGTGAGGCCATGCGCTACGCCGTGCTCGATGGCGGCAAGCGCCTGCGCCCGCTGCTGGTGCTGGCTGCGCGCCAGGCCGTGGCCGCTGCCGACGCGCACGACGCCACCGCGCGCGCCGGGCACGACGAAGCCGCACTGCGCGCCGCGTGCGCCGTAGAGCTGATCCACGCCTATTCGCTGGTGCATGACGACATGCCCTGCATGGACAACGACGTGCTGCGCCGGGGCAAGCCCACCGTGCATGTGCAGTTTGGCCAGGCCCGCGCTCTGCTGGCGGGGGATGCCCTGCAAGCGCTGGCCTTTGAGCTGCTGGCGCCCGACGAAGCCGGGGTGCCCGAGCCCGTGCAGGCCCGGCTGTGCCGCTTGCTGGCGCGGGCGGCGGGCTCCTCGGGCATGGCGGGCGGCCAGGCCATTGACCTGGCCAGCGTTGGCGTGGCCCTGGACGAGGCCCAGCTGCGCCACATGCACCGCCTGAAAACCGGCGCCCTGCTGCAAGGCAGCGTGATGATGGGCGCCGCCTGCGGCCAGGCCGACGCTGCGGCGCTGGCCGGGTTGTCGGCCTATGGCGCGGCTTTGGGTCTGGCGTTCCAGGTGGTGGACGACATCCTGGACGTGACGCAGGACGCAGCCACACTGGGCAAAACCGCAGGCAAAGACGCCGCGCACGACAAGCCCACGTATGTCTCGCTGCTGGGGTTGGAGCGCGCCCAGGCCCATGCCCAGGCGCTGCGCCACGACGCCCTGGCCGCCCTGGCCGCTACGGGGCTGCCCGATACGCGGGCGCTGGCGGCCTTGGCCGACCTGGTGGTTCACCGCGCGCACTGATCCCGACCGGGCTCGCACTGAAAATTACAAGCCAAAAATGCTTCCAGCGCTTACTTGACGAGCGCCTACAGCTATCAAAAACATAGTAGCCAATGCCCACGAACTCCTATCCCTTGCTCACCAGCGTGAACGACCCGGCCGACTTGCGCCGCCTGCCGCGCGCCGATCTCAAGGCGCTGGCAGCCGAGCTGCGCGCCTTCGTCATCGACAGCGTGGCCCAAACGGGCGGCCACCTCAGCTCCAACCTGGGCACCGTGGAGCTGACCGTGGCGCTGCACCGCGTCTTCAACACGCCGCACGACCGCCTGGTCTGGGACGTGGGCCACCAGACCTACCCGCACAAAATCCTGACCGGGCGGCGCGACCGCATGGGTTCGCTGCGCCAGCTGGGCGGGCTCTCGGGTTTTCCGCAGCGTGTGGAGAGCGAATACGACACCTTCGGCACCGCGCACTCCAGCACCAGCATTTCGGCGGCGCTGGGCATGGCACTGGCGGCCAAGCGCAAGGGCGAAGAGCGCCACGCCGTGGCCATCATCGGCGATGGCGCCATGACGGCGGGCATGGCCTTCGAGGCCCTGAACAACGCGGGCGTGGCCGACTGCAACCTGCTGGTCATCCTCAACGACAACGACATGAGCATCAGCCCGCCCGTGGGCGCGCTCAACCGCTACCTGGCGCAGCTCATGAGCGGGCAGTTCTATGCCAAGGCCAAGAACGTCGGCAAAAACGTGCTCAAAAACGCGCCGCCGCTGCTCGAATTGGCCAAGCGCCTGGAGCAGCAGGCCAAGGGCATGGTGGTGCCCGCCACGCTGTTCGAGAAGTTCGGCTTCAACTACATCGGCCCCATTGACGGCCACGACCTCGATTCGCTGATCCCGACGCTGGAGAACATCAAGGGCCTGCCCGGGCCACAGTTTCTGCACGTCGTCACGAAAAAAGGCCAGGGCTACAAGCTGGCCGAGCAGGATCCCATCGCTTACCACGGCCCCGGCAAGTTCGACCCCCGCGTGGGCCTGACGCCGCCGGCCACGCCCCCGAAGCAGACCTTCACCCAGGTGTTTGGCCAGTGGCTGTGCGACATGGCCGCGCACGACAGCCGCTTGGTGGGCATCACGCCCGCCATGCGCGAGGGCTCGGGCATGGTCGAATTCCACCGGCGCTTTCCCGATCGCTACTACGACGTGGGCATTGCCGAGCAGCACGCTGTGACCTTTGCGGCGGGCATGGCCTGCGAGGGCGCCAAGCCCGTGGTGGCGATTTACTCCACCTTTTTGCAGCGTGGCTACGACCAGCTCATCCACGATGTGGCGCTGCAAAACCTGCCGGTGGTGTTTGCGCTGGACCGTGCTGGTCTGGTGGGCGCCGACGGTGCGACGCACGCCGGTGCCTACGACATCCCGTTCATCCGCTGCATCCCCAACATGGCCCTGGCCTGCCCGGCGGATGAGCGCGAATGCCGCCAGCTGCTCTCCACCGCTTTTGCCCAGAACCAGCCCGTGGCCGTGCGCTACCCGCGCGGCGCCGGCGTGGGCACAGCGCCCCTGGCCAGCCTGGAGGGCTTGCCCTTTGGCAAGGGCGAGGTGCGCCGCACCCGCCAGGCCAGTGCCGATGCCGACGCTGCACCGGGCAGCGCCCCGCGCATCGCCATCCTGGCGTTTGGCACGCTGCTGTACCCCGCGCTGCAAGCGGCCGAGGCGATCGACGCCACGGTGGTCAACATGCGCTGGGCCAAGCCGCTGGATGTGGAGCTGCTGCTGGAAGTGGCCGCCAGCCACGACGCGCTGGTCACGCTGGAAGAGGGCGCCATCATGGGCGGTGCGGGCAGCGCCGTGCTCGAAGCCCTGAGCCAAGCCGGTGTGCTGCGCCCCGTGCTGCAACTGGGCCTGCCAGACGTGTTCATCGAGCATGGCGACCCGGCCAAGCTG
>NZ_JAQUAL010000127.1:0-9531 GCF_028687295.1 Simplicispira sp. | reverse complement strand
CTTACCAGGCGGGCGTTTGAGGCTAGTTTGATCGTTATTTCAGGCGCCGGACTGTAGCGCCCAGCTGAAGCGGTTTTTGCCCGCCTTTTTGGCCGCGTACATGGCCGTATCGGCCTGTGCCAGCAAAGCGCCGGGTTCCTCGCCGTGGGCCGGAAACAGCGCGGCCCCCACGCTGGCCGAGATGTGGGCCGGGGTGCCGTCAATGTCAAATGGCTGCGCCAACGCCGCGATGACGCGGTGCGCCAGCGCCTCGCAGTCAGAGGTGTGTGCCAGGCTGGCCAGCGCAATGCCGAACTCGTCGCCGCCCAGGCGCGCCACCGTGTCGCCCGCCCGGATGCAAGTCTCCAGGCGCCGCGCAGCCTGCCACAGCAACTGGTCGCCCGCCGCGTGGCCCCGGCTGTCGTTGACCCCCTTGAACCCGTCCAGATCCACAAACAGCACGGCCACCCGCTGCTGGTGTTGGCGTGCCTGCACCAGCAATTGCGAGAGCTGCTCCAAAAACATCACCCGGTTGGGCAGGTGGGTCAGCCCATCGTGCAGGGCGGCGTGGGATAAGCGCTCTTCCAGGTTTTTGCGCACCGTGATGTCTTGTGTGACGGCCACCAGGTACTCGGGCCGGCCCTGGGCGTCGGTGACGACGCTGAGTGCCTCGCACACCCACAGCACCGTGCCGTCTTTGCGTCGGTAGGGCTTTTCGATTTCGGGCGAGAGGGCGGGGGCCCTGTTGTGCAGTCGCTCGGTCAGAAACTGCTGCGCTTTGGCCTGGTGCTCGGTGTCGCACAGCTCCAGCACGTTCAGGGCGCGCAGTTCATCGAGTCTGTAACCCAGCATGTGGCAGAACTTGTCATTGGCGCCGACGATGCATCCGTCGGGGGCAATGTGGGTAATGCCCATGGCCGCCTGGCTGAAAGTGGCCCGAAACAGGGCTTCGCTGGCGTGCAGGGCCTCGGTGGCAGCGCGCTGGCGTGCCAGCATCAGCATGAGCAGCCCGGCAATGGCCAGCAAGGCCACCGAGGCCACGCCCGTCACACCCAGGTAGGCCGTGCGCCGTTGCTCCACCAGGGCCATATCGGTGGCCTGGGGGGTGCCCACCGTGACCATCAACGGGTAGCCCGCCACGCTGCGGTAGCTGATGGTGCGCGCCACGTGGTCGATGGCCTCGCCGCTGTCCACAAAAGCGCCCTCGTGGGCAACGGGGTAGCGCTGGAACCAGGGCAGCTTGGCCGCATCGATCCCGAAGCTGTTGCGGTTGCCCACGGTGCGGCTGCGCACCACGCTGTCCAGACCGGCCAGCTCCAGCAAGCCTTGGGGCCCGAGGTCGGACTGGCGGTAAAAGTCCGTGAAGTGCTGCGGGTTGACTGACAGCACCACCACTCCCGCAAAGCTGCCATCGGCCCGGGCGATGCGCAGCGACATCGGAATTTGCCAGGTGCCCGATACCCGCCCGAGCACGGGGGCACTCACATAGAGTGCATCTTTGGTGTTTTGCCGCTGTAGCTGGAAAAACGCCCGGTCTGCGTAGTTCACGCTGGGGATCATGTCGCTGCTGCTGGCGACGATTTTGCCGTTGGCATCGGCCACGTTGACGATGGTGAACAGCGCATCGCGGATGAGTTGCTGCTGTACCCAGCGGCGCAGGTCGATGGTGGTGCCGTGCAGCAGGTACTGGTCACGCACAAAGGCGGCTACCTGCTCGGCGGCCTTGAGGGTGCGAAAAATTTGCTGCTCAAACGCCACGGCCAGGTTGGCGTTGGATTTCATGGCCGCCGCTTGTGCCTGCTCGCGCTCCAGGGCGATGCGGTGCGCGGTGCCCAGCCAGATGACCGCAATGGCCAGGGCGCACACCAGGGCAATGACCAGGTTCAGCCGTGCCCCTGTGCGCCCGTGTCCCGTGGGGGTTTTGTACCCACCCCAGAGCGGATTGGTACCTGGCGGGGTGGGCGGCGAGGGCGGCATAAGGGGGGAGGGTTTGTCAGAAATGCCCTCAAATGTAGGGCTTCAGAGGTCTTCGGCCAATGCGTAGGGCAGAGCGTCCAGCACCAGTGGCACGCCAGTGGCTGCGCCCACTTGCAAGCCGCCGTGTTCGGCCGCAGCGATGTGCAGCGACACGATGGCATCCCAGCCCCCCTCCGGCGCCCGGGCCACCTGCACTACGGTGCCGCAGGGCTGCTCCAGATCGGTGGCTGCAAACACTTCGGCGCCCACAGCCACTTCTTCCGGGGCGTGGGCGATGTAGGCGCGGCGCTTGATGGCGCCCCGGAACTGGCTGCGCGCCACCACTTCCTGGCCCGGATAGCAGCCTTTTTTGAAGTTGACGCCGCCCACCGATTCGTAATTGAGCATTTGCGGCACAAAGGCTTCGACCAGCGGCGCGCTCAGGGTGGCCACGCCGCTGCGCACCTCGCCCCAGGCCCACAGGGCTGCATCGAGTGCCGGGCCTGGTGGCACTGGGCTGCCCTTTGGTGCAATCCACAGGCCGCGCGGCTGGCCCAGCGCGGGGTACAGGTGAACCAGGGTTTTGTCGTCCAAATCGGCTTTGACCCAAGCAGGCTGTGCGCTACCAGCTATCGAAACAAGAGCATCCCCAGCCAGGCCGTAGAGCGCGAATTCATCGGTGGCATCGGTCAGCTTGGCTTTGGCGCGCAGCACAAACATGGACAAGCGCTTGAGCGTGGCGGGCAGCAGATCGCGGCTGCACACCAGCAGCACCTCGGTAGAGCTGCGCTTGAAGCCGATAAAACTGGCCTGCATGCGGCCCTTGGCCGACAAAAAGGCGCACAGGCGCGCCTCGTGCAGACCCAGCAGGGAAAAGTCCTGCGTCAGCTGGCCGTGCAGAAATTTGGCGGCCTCTTCGCCTTGGGCGCGGATGACGCCCAGGTGCGTCAGGGGGGTGATTCCGTGGAGTAGGGTGGTCATGGGTGAATTATCATGCCCGGTTGTTTTTCTACGGGGTGCAAGGTTGTGGCGCGTTTGCTGATATGGATGCTGCTGATCGTGTGCGCCCTGGGCGGGGCCGCCGCGTGGTGGCTGCACCAGCCGCTGGCGCTGGCCCACGAGCCGCTGGAGCTGGAGATCGAGCACGGCACCACGCCGCGCGGCGTGGCCCGCGCAGTGGTGGCCGCCGGGGTGCGGGTGGATGCGCAGCTGCTGTACGCGTGGTTTCGGGTGTCGGGGCAAGACCGGCAGATCAAGGCGGGCAATTACGAGATTACCGCTGGCACCACGCCTTACAGCCTGCTGCAAAAGCTGGCGCGCGGTGAAGAGTCGCTGCGCGCCCTGACCTTGGTGGAGGGCTGGAACTGGCGCCAGGTGCGCGCCGCACTGGCCCGCGAGGAAGCCTTGCAACCCGACAGCGCCGGACTGTCAGACGCCGCCCTTATGCAGCGCCTGGGCCGCGCGGGCATGCCGCCTGAGGGCCGCTTCTTCCCCGACACCTACACCTACGCCAAAGGCTCCAGCGACCTGGCCGTGCTGCGCCGCGCCCTGCACGCCATGGACCGCCACCTCGAAGCCGCCTGGGCGCAGCGCGCCAGTGACAGCCCGCTCAAATCCCCCGAGCAGGCGCTGATTTTGGCCAGCATCGTTGAAAAAGAAACGGGCCGCGCCAGCGACCGCCCGATGATTGCCGGCGTCTTCAGCAACCGCCTGCGCATCGGCATGCTCTTGCAAACCGACCCCACGGTGATCTACGGCCTGGGCGACCAATTTGACGGCAACCTGCGCAAGCGCGATCTGCAAACCGACACCCCCTGGAACACCTACACCCGCGCTGGCCTGCCGCCCACGCCCATTGCCATGCCCGGCAAGGCCGCGCTGCTGGCCGCCGTGCAACCGCAGGCTACCAAGGCGCTGTACTTTGTGGCCAAAGGCGATGGCAGCAGCCATTTCAGCGCCTCGCTGGATGAGCACAACCGCGCCGTCAACCGTTACCAGCGTGGCCGATGAGTGCCACGCCCCCACTCCCCAATTGATCTATGGCGCCTGGTTTATTCATTACCTTTGAAGGCATAGACGGTGCGGGCAAGTCCTCGCACATTGCACCGCTGGCGGCCGCTTGGCGCGCGCAGGGGCGTTGCGTCACGCTCACCCGCGAGCCTGGCGGCACACCGCTGGCTGAAAAGCTGCGCGCCCTGTTGCTGCACGACGACATGGACGCCCTGACCGAGGCGCTGCTGGTGTTTGCCGCCCGGCGCGACCACCTGCGCTGCGTCATCGAGCCCGCCCTGGCGCGTGGTGACGTGGTGCTGTGCGACCGCTTCACCGACGCCACCTTCGCCTACCAGGGCGCCGGGCGTGGTTTTGATACGCAGGTGCTATCGTATTTGGAGCGTATAGCGCAGACTGGGCTTGCCCTGGAGCCAGATTTGATGCGAAATCCTGACCTCACCCTGTGGTTCGATCTGGCGCCCGATGTGGCCGCCGCCCGCCTGGCCGATGCGCGCAGCCCCGACCGTTTTGAGGCACTGGACACCGCTTTCTTCCACCGCGTAGCCCAGGGCTATGCTGCGCGCGCCGCCAGCGCCCCGCAGCGCTTTGCGCGCATTGATGCCGCCCAGCCGCAGGCCCAGGTCTGGCAGCAGCTGACGGCGGTGCTGGTGCAGCGCGGCTGGCTGGCCGATGGGGCAGGCGTGGTTCCTGCCATGTCCGTGCCCGGAGCCACGCTGTGAGCACCGAAGCAGCAGCGCCTGCGCTGGCGCCCTGGATCGCCGCGCAGCGCAATGCCCTGCTGGCCCAGCGCGGCCACGCCTGGCTTTTGCAAGGCCCCTCCGGACTGGGGCAGTTTGCGCTGGCGCTGGAGCTGGTGCGCGCCTGGCTGTGCGAGGCCGCCACCGCGCACGGTGCCTGCGGCCACTGTGCCAGCTGCCACGCCATTGACGTACACACCCACGCCGACCTGTGCGTGCTCATGCCCGAGACCGAGTTGCTGGCGCGCGGCTGGCCGCTGCCCGAAAAAGCCCAGGCCGAGCTGGACGACAAAAAGCGCAAGCCCAGCCGCGAAATCCGCGTCGAAGCCATGCGCGATGCCGTCGAATTTGCCCAGCGCACCAGTGCGCGCGGGCGCGGCAAGGCCGTGCTGGTGTATCCCGCCGAGCAAATGAACACCATCACCGCCAACGCGCTGCTGAAAACGTTGGAAGAACCCCCCGGCGATGTGCGCTTTGTGCTGGCCAGCGAGGCCGCGCACCAGCTCTTGCCCACCATCCGCAGCCGCTGCCTGGGCCACACCATGGTCTGGCCCGAGCAGGGCGCCATGCTGCCCTGGCTGGCCGGGCAGGGCGTGGCGCCCGCCAGTGCCGATGCCTTGCTGCGCATGGCTGGTGGCCGCCCTGACGATGCCCTGGCCCTGAGCCGCGCAGGCCGCAGCCCCCAGGCGTGGGCGCAACTGCCCCGCGCGTTGCAGCGCGGCGACGCCAGCGCCCTGGCCGACTACACGCCCGCGCAGGCCATTGCTGCGCTGCAAAAGCTTTGCCACGACCTGCTGGCGCTGCGCGTGGGCGCGGCCCCGCGCTACTTTGCTGCTGCCGATTTGCCAGCCCCCCCCGAGCTGGCGCCGCTGACGCGCTGGTCGCGCGCGCTGGCCACAGCGGCGCGCACGGCAGAGCACCCTTTCAATGCCGGTCTGATGCTGGAGGCGCTGGCAGCGCAGGCCAAAAACGCCCTACACTCGCGACCATCCACCGTTTGAGGCCCCCATGAGCAGCCCTTCCACCGCGCCCCGTCCCAGTGTCATGCAGCTGGCCATCAAGGAAAAAGCGGCCTTGTACGCAGCGTACATCCCGTTTTTTGCCGAAGGCGGCATCTTTGTGCCCACGCCGCGCGAGTACAAGCTGGGCGACGATGTGTACGTGCTGCTCACCCTGCCCGAAGACACGCAGCGCTACCCGGTAGCGGGTCGTGTGGCCTGGGTGACGCCCGCGCGTGCTGGTGGCAACCGCACCCAAGGCGTGGGCATCCAGTTTCCCAAGGATGAGAAATCCCGCCAGCTCAAGCTCAAGATCGAGCAGCTCCTGGGCACCGCCCTGGGCTCCGACAAGCCCACGCAAACCATCTGAAGCGCCCACCCCGTGCCCGTGCCGACCCGCTGTGCGCCGGTCGGCATTTGTGTTTTGAGACTTCCACCATGTTTACCGACTCCCACTGCCACCTTACTTTTCCCGAGCTCTCCAGCCAGCTGGGCGCCATCCGCCAGGCCATGGCGCAGGCGCAGGTGGATCGCGCCCTGTGCATCTGCACCACCATCGAAGAGTTTGCCGACGTGCATGCGCTGGCCACGGCGCACGACAACTTCTGGTGTTCGGTGGGCGTACACCCCGATAACGAAGGCGTATTAGAGCCCACCGAGCAAGACCTGCTGGCGCGCGCTGCCCTGCCGCGCGTGGTAGCCATTGGCGAAACGGGCCTCGATTACTACGGCATGGAGGATCGCAAAGGCGGCCGCAGCATTGCCGATCTGGAGTGGCAGCGCGCGCGCTTTCGCACCCACATCCGTGCGGCGCGCGCCTGTGCCAAACCGCTGGTGATCCACACCCGCAGCGCTTCCGACGATACGCTGGCCATCCTGCGCGAAGAGGGCGAGGACGGCGCTGGCAACCGCGCTGGCGGTGTCTTCCACTGCTTTACCGAGTCAGCGCAGGTGGCACGCGCGGCCCTGGATGCGGGCTACTACATCTCGTTTTCCGGGATCATTACCTTCAAAAGTGCGCAGGAGCTGCGTGATGTGGTCGCCTTTGTGCCGCTGGACCGCATGCTGATCGAAACCGACAGCCCCTACCTGGCCCCCGTGCCCTACCGGGGTAAAACCAACAGCCCGGCCTATGTGCCCTTTGTGGCGCAGCAAATCGCCAGCACGCGCGGCATCAGCGTCGAGGCGGTGGCCGAGGCCACCAGCCGCAACTTTTCCGATTTGTTCCAGGGGGTACAAGCATGAGCCTGCTACGGCGCCGATTTGTGGCCAGCCTGGCCGTCCCGGTGGCCGCGCTGGCGCTGGGCGCGCAGGCCGGTTCGTTCGATGACTTTTTCACGGCCATCCGGCGCGACGATGGCGCGGCCATCACGGCCCTGCTGCGCCGGGGCTTTGATCCCAATACGCGCGACGCCAACGGCCAGATCGGGCTGGTGCTGGCCTTGCAGCTGGGATCGCTCCAGGCCGCCCAGCCGCTGCTGGCTGCGCGCAACCTGGACGTGCAGGCCAAAAACCGTGCGGGCGAAACCGCGCTGATGATGGCCGCCCTCAAAGGCCACACCGCAGCAGTGCAGGCCCTGCTGGCGCGTGACGCCGACGTCAACCAGACCGGCTGGACGCCCCTGCATTACGCAGCCTCTGGCACCCAGGCGGGGCAGGAGGCCATCATCGCGCTGCTGCTGGAGCACCACGCCTACATCGACGCCGCATCGCCCAACGGCACCACACCGCTGATGATGGCTGCGCAGTACGGCGCCGCCGAAAGTGTGCAGCGCCTGCTCGACGAGGGCGCCGATCCGTCGCTGAAAAACCAGCTAGGCCTGACAGCGGTGGACTTTGCTTTGCGTGCCCAGCGCAAAGACCTAGCCGAGAAAATTGTGGCTGCCATCCGCCAGCGCCAGCCCAATCGGGGCAAGTGGTAGATTTTTTGCACGCAGCGTGGTGCCTTGCCTGGCGCTGATTACGGCTCCGTAGTGGCGCAGGTGGGCAGGGGTGCTGAGGGCGTGGGCGAGAAAAACACAACCTGGTCGCGCCCGGCCTTCTTGGCGTCGTAAAGGGCGGCGTCCGCTTGTTCAAACAGGGTTTGGGCCACTTCGGTGGCACTGAGCGGCCCCAGTGCGTTCTGGAGCGCTGTGGGTTGCGCCGCGCACGCCGTGGGCAGTGCAGGGTGGACGCAGGCCCCCCCGATGCTGACGGTGACGTGCTGGTGGCCCGGCGCTGCCAGGTGCTCGATGCGCAGGGCGCGCACTGCGTGGGTCATGCGCTGCGCCAAAGCCAAGGCCTGCGGTGCATCGGTGTTGGGCAGCAGCACGGCAAATTCTTCGCCGCCATAGCGCGCCACCAGATCGCCCTCACGCCCCACCGACGTGGCCAGCGCTTGCGCGACTTGTTGCAGGGTGTGGTCACCCGCCACATGGCCATAGTGGTCGTTGTAGGCCTTGAAGTGGTCCACATCCACCATCAGCAGCGACAGCGGCGTGCCGTTGCGCAGGGTGCGGTGCCACTCGCGGGCCACGGCTTCGTCCAGGGCCAGGCGGTTGGCTACATCGGTGAGTGGGTCCAGGCGCACCTGGGCCTCCAGGGCGGCGCGGTAGTGGGTCAGCTCCTGCTCTGATTGCTTGCGCTCGGTGATGTCTTGCACCGTGCCCGTCATGCGCGTGGTGTGGTGCGGGGCAGTGTCTGTTTCGTATTCACACCACACCTGCACCCAGCGCATTTGTTGGTCATTGGCGCGGCGGATGCGGTACTGGAGTTGCAAAGCGGTGCGTTGTTGCAGGGATTGCTCGTGCGCGGCCAGCACTTGTTCGCGATCATCGCGGTGCAGCGTGCCCAGCCATTGGCGCCGCGTCATGCGCCCGTCGGGCCGCAGACCAAAAACCTGGCTGGCCATGCCTGACATCAGAAACTCTTCGCGTTCAGGCTCGTAAGCGAAATAACCAATGGCGGCAGCTTTTTGGCCGTTTTCGAGCCAGCGCATATTGCGCTCCAGCGCTACCTTCAGCGCCCGCTCGCGCCGCCGGGCGCGCCATTGCCAGTGGGCTGCCATCAAGCCCGCCAGCAGCAGCGCCAGGGTCACGGGCAGGCTCAGGGCCAGCCATTCGCGGGTGCGCATCTCGCCAAAGGCTTCGGCCACATCCACCTTGGACACCACCAGCCAAGGCGAATCGGGCACGGTGCTGACCATGGAGAGCACCTCCTCGCCCCGGTAGTCGTGGCCGTAGAGAATGCCGCGCTCGCCGCTGGCTGCCTGTACGGCGGGGTTGTCTTTCTGGGTCAGGGGCAGCAGGTGCAGGGGTTGCGACCCGTGGGGGTGGTGGCGCAGGGGGCTGAGGAATTCGACCGAGTCTGCACTGCGTTGCACCAGAGCGGATTCGGCAGTCTTGCTCGGGGTGGGCCAGTATTCCAGCAAGGGGTAGAGCGTGGCGCGCACGTCACTGACCAGCCAGACTGCGCCCACTGGCTCCATTCCGTCAAACAAAGGGGCCAGAAGACCAAAGAACGGAAAAGCAAAAAAAGCGTCGCGGCGCGGCTCCAGCGGGATGGCCTGTGCCTGCGACAGCGCACGCTCCAGTGCCTGCATCTCCAGCGCGGGCAGTGTGCCTTGGGCACCTTCGCCGGGTGACAGGCGCAGGCGGCCCTGGGGGTCTACCAGGTACACGGCGCTGTAGCGGGCACGCTCTTGCAGAATGCGCAGCCGGTTCAGTACTGGCAATGCCTGGGGCTCGGAGGGAGAGGCCAGCCAGCGGGCCACTGCCTGCGCGTAGGCCGTATCGTCAGACAGTGCCATGGCGTCTGACCAGCGCCGCTCGCGCCATTCAGAGACGCTTTTGGTTTGCAACTGGTTGATG
>NZ_JAQUAL010000126.1:0-9588 GCF_028687295.1 Simplicispira sp. | reverse complement strand
GCGCGCCGCTCCACTGCAACACGGGCGATTCGTTGCGGCCCGAGCAGCCAAAGCCGTCGAACTCGAAATGCTGCGGCACGGTGCCGCCGCTGGCGATGTCGGGGCTGGAGAGGGTGAATGTGGTCATGGGCAGGTTCCTTGGTAAAAAATCAGACAAAAAGTGGCTCCAGGGCTTACGTGGCGTGCGCAAGCAGCTATCAATAATGAAGCCATGTTGGATTGGGCGCAACCCAAGCTACGAAACAGCTTGCGCCACCCACTTCACCCCAGGGATTCTCTGCACGAATTCCCCAGACAGCAAAGAAAGGCGCAAAACGCACAAAAAAGCCCGTGCCAGTGCCATGGAGTCGGTGCTGTCAGCCTATGACACAGAGCCTTCGATCATCCCTTTCCATCGCATACCAATTTTTTCGTTTATTGCGGCTATCGTTTATTTCGTTTAACTTCGCGGGCTGGTACCCACAACAGCCAAGAGAGTAAACCGATGACCACCATCCAACTACCACAGACGATGCCCACAGCCGAAGAGGTGGCGCTGGCGCGCGAGAGCGGGCGGGCGCTTTCGGCCTACCTGCAAATGCGCGCTGAAACCCAGCAGATCGAGATATTCGATGACCAAGGCACAGCGCACCCCGTGCGCGTACCCATCTCGGCGCTGCGCCTGCTGGTGGATGTGCTGACCCAGATCGGTCAGGGCAACGCCGTCAGCATCATCCCGGTGCATGCCGAACTCACCACCCAAGAGGCCGCCGACGTCCTGAACGTATCGCGCCCGCATCTGGTGAAGCTGCTTGAAAGCAAAGAAATTGCGTTCCACAAGACAGGCACCCACCGCCGCGTGCGCTACCAGGATGTGATTGCCTACAAAGAGCGCATCGATGCCCAGCGACGCCAAGCCCTGGATGCACTGGCCGAGCAGGCCCAAGAGCTAGGGATGGGGTACGAATGAGCTCGAACTTCACGGTCATTTACGACGCCTGCGTGCTTTACCCCGCACCGCTGCGGGATCTGCTGATGCGACTGGCGCTCACAGACAGGTTTCGTGCGCGCTGGTCGAATGCCATCCACGGTGAGTGGATTCGCAACCTGCTCAGGCAGCGCCCCGAACTTGACCCTGCTGCGCTGGAAAAAACCCGCGTGCTGATGAATGCCAGCGTGCGCGATAGCGTGGTTGAAGGCTTTGAGCACCTGATTGCAGCCATCGAACTGCCCGATCCCAATGACCGGCATGTGGTGGCAGCGGCCATTCATAGCGGGGCTGAAACCATCATCACCTTCAACTTGAAAGATTTTCCAGCTGGCGCGTTAGGCCGCTACCACTTGGCTGCCCAGCACCCGGACGACTTCATCGTTGACCTGTTCGACCTTCACCCCGCGTCGGTTTTGCAGGCCCTAGCCGAGCAGCGGGCCTCGCTGAAAAAACCACCCAAGACCACCGAGGAGTTTCTCGACATCCTTCGCAAGCAGGGGCTGACGCAGACAGTGTCGATCCTCAAGGACTGGAGAACCGCCTTCTAGAGTCAAGTCTGTCTTGCTGGGCATGCAGGATATTGCGGTCTTCGTTGAAAAATAGGGGGCAGATTCCAATTATTAATTAGAAACAGAACGACTTGAAATATTTCTGATTACCCGGATGTTGTCTTGATGAAACTGACCGACATGAGAAAGCTCAGTCCTGCGGCGCGGCAAGAGCGGCGCATGCAGGTGATCAAACTGCGCAATCAGGGCTGGACGTACGAAGACATAGCGCGGCAGCTGGGGCTGTCGCGCACTGGGGTGTTCGACATCTGCCAACGCTACCAGGCCCAGGGCGAGTCGGCCTTGCAGGACAAGCGCTGCGGTCGCCCCTTGGGAACGTTGCGCGCCTTGAGCGCAGATCAAGAACGAGAGACTCGCCAGCTGCTGATCGACAAGACCCCCGATGGGTTGCAGCTGGACTTTGCACTGTGGAGCCGCCCTGCGGTGCAGCAACTGATCAAGCAGCGCTGCGCCCTGAAGCTGACGCTGCAAAGCGTGGGCACCTATCTGCGCCGCTGGGGTTTTACGCCGCAAAAGCCCGTCGAGCGCGCCTACGAGCAATGCCCGCAGTCGGTGCAGCGCTGGCTCAACGAGCAGTATCCGGTCATACGCGATCGGGCACGGGCCGAAGGTGCTGAAATTCACTGGGCCGACGAGACGGGGCTGCGCTCGGACGACGTGCGTGGGCGCTCGTATGCGCCGGTGGGCAAAACGCCCGAGATACGTATCCGCAGGCGCCGCGAAGGGCTCTCGATCATCAGCAGCATCACCAACCGGGGCAAGGTGCGCTTCAAGGTGTTTGAGGGCGCCATGAAAGCGCCCCTGCTGATCGACTTCATGCGCCGTCTGGTGCGTGAGAGCCAGAAAGAAGGCGCGCCCAAAGTGTTTCTGATTCTGGACAACCTCAAGGTGCACCACGCCCGGCAGGTGCAGGCATGGTTGCAGGACAACAAAGAGCACATCGAAGTGTTCTACCTGCCCAGCTACAGCCCCGAGCTCAACCCCAACGAGTTGCTCAACGCCAACCTCAAGGCGGCCATCACGACCCAGGCCCCGGCGCGGCGCAAGGGCCAACTCAAAGAGGCGGCTATTGGGCACTTGCGCCATTTGCAGAAATCGCCCAAAAAAGTGCAGCAGTTTTTTGGGAAAGATTCTGTCAAATATGCCGCTTGATTCAAGTTGTTTTGTTTCTAGTCAATATTTTCCGAAAGTATGTCAGTCAGATAAAAAGCAATCGCTACTTCACTGTCAATATAAGGTGTGGCATCGAAGCTGATGCAGATCAGATACTTTGATACGTTTGCCCATATTTTCCTTTTTCGGTCAGTCAAGAAGCCCTCGTAGCCCGCACAAGACCCGCTCCACACAACGCAACTCACACCTGCCCCATAAAAAAACCGCTTAAACTTCGAAGAGGCAAGGCGGCTGATTACTTTTTATTTAAAAAATCACGAAATTGATAATTACAATTTTTATTGTTTTAAAAATTTAGCATTTCCTAAATTTAGAGATCCATCGTTATCTCTCATCAAAACAAGTTCTTTACCATCAACAAAAATTGTAATTTTATTACCTTCAGCTTTATAAGATGCCTCTTTCACAACTTTATTTTTATTCTCATCATAAGTGCCCATACCAATCATATCAACCTTGCCATTCGACTTGAATGTAAAACTACCAATCATTGGCTCTATGTAAGCACCTTCAACACCAGAGCCCCCGCCGCAAGCAGCGAGTAGTGAAACTGCAAGAACAAGAATTAGTTTTTTCATTTTTACTCCATAAAGATCAGGAATTATTCAGAGCCTTTGCCTTATTTTTTTGAGGAGCAAGGCAGTGTTGACTCGTTGAGATTTACAATCTGTAATTTTTTAATTTTATAGAATTTTTAGCAGAAATTGTATTACATTTGAAAATTTTATTCGGAAAACTCATATATTTATTCAGCATTGTTTTAAGGAATTCCGAAACATACCCAGGATCCTGAATCCCCAGTCGAAGCCGACCATTTCCCTGCGCCCTGTGGAAAAGAATCACCTTGCAAAAAAACAAAGTTCCCACTGTAAGTTACCGATCCTTGGATGGAACCAAGTGAACCAGTTGCATTAGCTGAAAGAACACCATTGGGTGATAACTGGCCTGTTCCTGAATACACTACACCATTAGCCATATCTTGAAAATTCAAGGTAGAAAAACCTGTCATGTCAATATTCACAGCACCTCTTGCAGAACCAGCTACGCAAGCATAATTAGCGACCAAATAAACGGGAACACTCCCAACTCCACCGCCAGCAGAAACGCTTTTTATTGCAAAGTTCTGACTACTCTCTTGCCAAACCAGAACCGTGGTACTACCTACCGCTGGAAAATCAGGGACACTCACTTCTTTACTCAAACCACGCGCAAACTCACCAGCGGGCACAACTACAGTAAAAGAAACTGGTTCGCCTTGAGGCCGACCATTAATTCGCAATTGCGCTGTGTGCTTTCCGGCACCAAAATTATTAAAGTTAGCCAGATAGCTAACCCCAGTATCAACTCGGCGGCAAATGTCAGATGTATCGCCTCGGAGTGTGCCTGTCGCCATGGGGAACGGATATTTATCATCAATCAGAACATCGACTTGACTACCCGTTGCATTACAAGCCCAACCTGAAATGATGCCGATCCCGCTTTGATAGCTGTTTTGGCTTGGATTTTCAAGACTACTTTGGGCAAAAGCAGCGACCCCCATTGTCAAAAAAGTGAAAGAAACTACCAATTTCGGAAAGATTTTTTTCATCTGAAAAATAATTTGATTGTAAAAATTTACCTGAAAAATTTTTACAGGCAGTAACCACTGTAAGACTTATATTTACACGAAGCTTACGCTTCATAAAATTACGAGCGCGACCAGCATTCGCTCACCTTCTGACCTTTATAGGACGGGCGCAGACAGCTATTTTCTCAACCGCAAAAAATGCCATCCCCACCCTCAAACCCGCCCATCTTCCACCGCATGGCAGGCGATGCGGATGCCGCCCAGGCTCAGCAGTGCGGGGCGCTCGGTGCGGCAGCGTTCGTTGGCGTGCGGGCAGCGTGGGTTGAAAGCGCAGCCCGGCGGCGGGTTGAGCGGATTCGGCACCTCGCCTTGCACCGGGGTGCGCGCGCGGCCCGTGTCGTGCATCTTGGGGATGGCGTCGAGCAACATGCGCGTGTAGGGGTGGCGCGGGGTGTCGAACAGGGTGTGCTTGTCGGCCAGCTCCACCAGGCGGCCCAGGTACATCACGCCCACCTGGTCGCTCACATGGCGCACCACGGCCAGGTTGTGGCTGATGAACAAATAGGTCAGCTGGCGCTGGCGTTGCAGGTCTTTCATGATGTTGAGCACCTGCGCCTGCACCGACACATCCAGCGCGCTGGTGGGCTCGTCGCAGACCAGAAACTCGGGCTCGGTGGCCAGCGCCCGCGCTATCGAGATGCGCTGGCGCTGCCCGCCCGAGAACTGGTGCGGAAACTTCACCGCATCCAGCGGGCTCAGGCCCACCGATTGCAGCAGCTCGCCCACGCGCGCCTGGAGTTCCGCCTTGCCGTGGAGCAGGCCGTGCGTGCGCAGCGGCTCGGCCACGATGTCCTCGACCCGCCAGCGCGGGTTCAGGCTGGCGTAGGGGTCTTGAAAAATCATCTGGATGCGGCGGCGCATGGCTTTGGCGTTGCGGCCCTTGAAGGCGGCGTGCGCGTCCTGGCCGTCAAACGTGAGGCCGCCGCGCGTGGGCTCGTACAGGCCCACCAGCAGGCGCGCCACGGTGCTTTTGCCGCAGCCCGATTCGCCCACTAGGGCCAGGGTTTTGCCCTTCTCGATCTCGAAACTGACGCCATCGACGGCGTGCAACAGCGCGCGCGGCTTGCCCTCCAGCACGCGGTTGAGCCAGGGCGCCGAGACATCAAACGTCTTGGCCAGGTCGTGCGCCTGCACCAGCGGGGCGGCGACTGGCGCGGACGCGGTGACGGGTGGTGCAGCAACAGGCACAGCGCTGACAGCAGCAGCGGGCGTGGCGCTGTTGGCGAGACTGGCGACGGCGGGTACAGCAGGTGCAGCGGGCGTGTCGGGGCGCTGGCGAGCGGTCTGGTCGTTCATGCGCGCACCCCGCTTGCGGCGTCGTGCAGCCAGCAGGCGGCCTGGGTGGCGCCGGCACTGAGCAGGTCGGGGCGCTGCGCGGTGCAGCGGTCAAAGGCGCGCGGGCAACGGGGGTGGAAGGCGCAGCCGGGGGGAATGGCGTTGAGGCGGGGCATGGCACCGTCGATCTGGTTCAGGCGCTCGCGGTCTTGCGCCATGTCGGGGATGGCGGCCATCAGGCCCGCCGTGTACGGGTGGGCGGGGTGGTTGATGACCTCGTGTACCGGGCCGATCTCGGCAATGCGCCCGGCGTACAGCACGGCCACGCGGTCGCAGGTTTCGGCAATCACGCCCATGTCGTGCGTGATGAGCATCACGGCGGCGCCGCGTGCGTGGCACACCGATTTCAGCAGCTGGATGATTTGCGCCTGGATGGACACGTCCAGCGCCGTGGTCGGCTCGTCGGCCACGATGAGCTGGGGCTCGGCGGCCAGCGCCAGGGCAATCACCACGCGCTGGCGCATGCCGCCCGAGAACTGGTGCGGGTAGTGGTCGATGCGCTGCGCGGGCGCGGGGATGCCGGTGTCGCCCAGCAAATCAATGGCCCGCTGGCGCGCCTGGGCGGCGCTGACGGGCAGGTGCGCCAGGATGGTTTCGATGAGCTGCTGGCCCACGGTGTAGAGCGGGTTCAGCGAGGTCAGCGGGTCTTGGAAGATGGCGCCAATGCGCCGCCCGCGAATGTGGCGCATCTGCGCGTGACCCAGGTTATCAATGCGCTGGCCGCCCAGCAGAATCTGCCCGCCCGCCACGCGCCCCGGTGGCTCCAGCAGGCCGATGATGGCCGCACCCGTGAGCGATTTGCCCGCGCCCGACTCGCCCACCACGCCCAGAATCTCGCCCGGCGCGATGGCAAAAGAGATGTCGTCCAGCGCGCGCAGCGTGCCCCGGCGGCTGGGAAACTCAACGACCAGGTTCTTGACTTCGAGCAGGGGCGGGGTGGGTGGATTCATCGTTCGATTGCTACTTTTTTGATAGCTGCTTGCGCTGATCGTGCAAGGGCTAGAGGCTGATTTTGCTCAAAATTTCAGCGCAGGCGCGGGTTCAGCGCATCGCGCAGCCAGTCGCCCAGCAGGTTCACGCTCAGGGCGATGAGCACCAGCATCAGGCCGGGGAACACCGTGATCCACCACTCGCCCGAGAACAAATAGTCGTTGCCCACCCGGATCAGCGTGCCCAGCGAGGGCGAGGTGGGCGGCGCGCCCACGCCCAGAAACGACAGCGTGGCCTCGGTGATGATGGCCGTGGCCACCTGGATGGTGGCCAGCACCAGCACCGGCCCCATCACGTTGGGCAGCACGTGGCGGCGCATGATGGTCAGCGGCGCCACGCCGGTGACGCGCGCGGCCTGCACGTATTCCTTGTTGCGCTCGACCAGCGTGGAGCCGCGCACCGTGCGCGCGTACTGCACCCAGCCGGTGAGCGAAATCGACACGATGAGCACGCCAAAGGCCAGTGACTCGTGCGCGTTGGGAAACAGCGCCCGGCCCACGCCCGCAATCAGCAGCGCCACCAAAATGGCCGGAAACGACAGCATCACATCGCACAGGCGCATGAGCAGGCCGTCAATCCAGCCGCCGGTAAAGCCCGCCAACAGCCCCAGCGCCACGCCCACCACCACCGACAGCAGCACCGAGGCGATGCCCACCACCAGCGAGATGCGCGCGCCGTAGATCAGCGCCGAGAGGATGTCGCGGCCCTGGTCGTCGGTGCCCAGCAGGTATTTGGCGCTGCCGTGCTCGCTCCAGGCGGGGGGCAGGCGCGCGTCGCTCAGCTCCAGCGTGGCCAGGTCAAACGGGTTGTGCGGCGCCACCCAGGGCGCAAACAGCGCACAGAACACGCACACCAGCGCCACGGCGGCAGCCACCAGCGCCATGGGCGAGGTGCGCAGGCTGTAGCCCACATCGCTGTCCCACCAGCGCAGCAAGGTTGCCTTCATGGCGCGGGTGCCTTGCAGGGGTGGGGCACAGCGCTTTTCGCTACTGAAACAATAGCTGATTGCGCTTGACTGGCGTGGCTTGGGGCCGTTTTTGGCTTGAGTTTCATGGTGCGATGGTGGTGTGCCACTGGTGCTGCTGCGGGTGCCTTACGGCGTGGCCAGGGGCATGGCCTGCTCGACCAGGCTGGCGTGCAAGGCGGCGCCCAGCGGCAGGATGTCGTCGTTGAAGTCGTAGCGGCTGTTGTGCAGCGCACAGGCGCTGGGGCCACCGCCCTGGCCCAGGCGCAGGTAGGCACCGGGCTTGCTTTGCAGCATGAAAGAGAAGTCTTCTGCGCCCATGCTGGGTTCGAGGTCGCGCACCACGTTGTCGGCGCCCACCAGGCGCTCGGCCACATCGCCGGCAAACAGCGCTTCGCTTTCGGTGTTGATGGTGGCGGGGTAAATGCGCTCGTACTGCACCGTGGCCGTGGCGCCAAAGCCCAGGGCGATGGCGCTGCACAGCTCTTTCAGGCGCTGCTCCACCATGGCCTGCACGACGGGGTCAAAACTGCGCACCGTGCCCACCAGGGTGGCGGTGCCCGGCAGCACGCTGAAGGCGCCCAGGTCGCCCGCCTGCACTGCGCACAGGCTGATGACGGCGCTATCGAGTGGCCGCACGTTGCGCGCCACGATGCCTTGCACGGCGGTGATGATGTGCGCGGCCACCAGCACCACATCCACCGTCTGGTAAGCGTGGGCGCCGTGGCCGCCGCGCCCGGCAATGTGGATGGTGACGCGGTCAGCAGCGGCCATCATGGCGCCGCTGTTGATGCCCACGGTGCCCGGTTGCATGGCGGGCCAGTTGTGCATGGCGTAGATGGACTGCACCGGAAAGCGCTCGAACAGGCCGTCTTCCATCATCACGCGCGCACCGGCAAAGCCCTCTTCGCCGGGCTGGAAGATCAGCACGGCGGTGCCGTCAAAGTTGCGGGTTTCGGCCAGGTAGCGGGCGGCGCCCACCAGCATGGCGGTGTGGCCATCGTGGCCGCAGCCATGCATGAGTCCCTGCTTGCAGGATTTCCAGGAAAAGTCGTTGTGCTCGGCCATGGGCAGCGCGTCCATGTCGGCGCGCAGGCCCACCATGGCGCCGCTCGATTGCCCGCACCCCCGGATCACCCCAACCACGCCGGTACGGCCAATGCCGGTATGCACTTCATCGACGCCGCACACCTTGAGCGCCTCGACCACGCGGGCTGCCGTGTAGACCTCTTCAAAACCCAGCTCCGGGTGGGCGTGCAGGTCGCGGCGCAGCGCGGTCAGCTCCGGGTGGTACTGGGCGATATGGGCAAAGGCCCGGCCCCCGATTTTCCAACGCGAGAACGCCATCAGTGCCCTCCTGCCTGGCCCACGCGCAGGCGCGGATCGACCACAAAATACAGCAGATCCACCACCAGGTTGATCACCACAAAAATCAGCGCAATCAGGCACAGGTAGGCCGCCATCACCGGAATGTCTGCAAACGTCACGGCCTGGATGAACAGCAGCCCCATGCCCGGCCACTGGAACACCGTTTCCGTGATGATGGCAAAAGCAATCAGCCCGCCCAGCTGCAGCCCGGTGATCGTCATCACCGGCACCAGCGTGTTTTTGAGCGCATGGCCAAAATGGATGGCCCGGTTGGACAGGCCGCGCGCGCGGGCAAACTTGATGTAGTCGGTGCGCAGCACCTCCAGCATCTCGGCGCGCACCAGGCGCATGATGAGCGTGAGCTGAAAAATCGCCAGCGTGATGGCTGGCAGCGTGATGTGGTGCCAACCCTTGGCCGTGAGCAGCCCCGAAGTCCACCACCCGATATGCACCACCTCGCCCCGTCCAAAGCTGGGGAACCAGCCCAGCACCACGGCAAACACCAAAATGAGCAGAATGCCGATCAAAAAGGTGGGCAGCGACACACCCAGCAGTGACAAGGTCATGAACGCCTGGCTGATGAAGGTGCCGC
>NZ_JAQUAL010000125.1:0-9595 GCF_028687295.1 Simplicispira sp. | reverse complement strand
TCTGCCAAGCCCGATGCCACGTTTGCCTTCTTTGCGGGCGGCGGCGCGGTGAAGTTTGTCAAAGACTACGCCGGTGCGGGCCTGAAGAAAAACATCCCCCTGTTTGGCACCGGCTTCCTGACCGATGGCACGCTGGAAGCGCAGGGCGCCGATGCCGATGGTGTGCTGACCGCGCTGCACTATGCCGACGGCCTGAACACCCCGCGCGACAACGCTTTCCGTCTGGCCTACGCCAAAGCCTACAAGATGCAGCCCGATGTGTATGCCGTGCAAGGCTACGACGCCGCCCAGATGCTGGGCATCGGTCTGGCTGCCGTCAAGGGCGATGCAAAAAACACGGCGGGCTTTGCCGCTGCCTTGACCAAGGCCACTATCGACAGCCCGCGTGGCAAGTTCACCATCTCCAAGTCGCACAACCCGATCCAGGACTTGTACCTGCGTGAAGTGTCCGGCAAGGAAAACAAGGTGGTCGGCATCGCCAGCAAGGCGCTGGAAGACCCGGGCCGTGGCTGCCGCATGTAATTCGGGCGCCCTGGCTTTCTGGCTCTCCAGCTCCTAAACCAGCCCTTCCCCCCGCGCGGGGGAAGGGTGCCACGCGGAAATCAATATGGACTTAACAACCTTTCTCATTCAGTGTCTGAATGCGGTGCAGTACGGCTTGTTGCTGTTTCTGGTCGCTTCGGGGTTGACGCTGATCTTCGGCATCATGGGGGTGATCAACCTCGCCCACGGCAGTTTTTACATGGTGGGTGCTTACATGGCGTATGCCTTGTCGCCCATCGTGAGCAGCACCTTCGGTGGCGGTTTTTTTGCCGTGCTGGTGGTGGGGCTGGTGCTGTCGGTGCTGCTCGGTTATGTGCTGGAGTGGGCTTTTTACAGCTACCTGTACGAGCGTGAGCATTTGCAGCAGGTGCTGATGACCTACGGGCTGATTCTGGTGTTCGAGGAACTGCGCAGCCTGCTGGTGGGCGACGATGTGTATGGCGTGAAGGTGCCCGACATCCTGGCGGGCTCGCTGCAACTGGGCGAGATGATGACCTACCCGGTGTACCGCCTGTTTGTCTCGGCCGTCTGTCTGGCGCTGGCGGTGGGCATGTTCTTTGTGTTCACCCGCACCCGCCTGGGCATGATGATCCGCGCCGGTGCCAGCAACCGCGAGATGGTGCAGTCGCTGGGCATTGACATCCAATTTTTGTACCGCGTGGTGTTTGCCGCCGGGGTGGCCATTGCCGCGCTGGCCGGCATGGTGGCTGCGCCCGTGTCGTCGGTGTACCCGGGCATGGGCAACCAAGTGTTGATCATCTGCTTTGTGGTGGTGGTAATTGGCGGCATCGGCTCCATCAAGGGCGCGCTGGTGGCCGCTTTGATGATTGGCGTGGTCGATACCTTCGGCAAGGTCTTTTTGCCGCAAGCCTCTGGCGTGCTGGTGTACCTGCTGATGGCAGGCATCCTGCTCTGGAAACCCGATGGTCTTTTTAAAGCGGGCTAATGCAATGACCCATAACGAAACATCCAAGTTCGCCTTTGTGGCGGTCTTCTTTGTCGCACTGGCAGCTTTTCCTTTTTTCAGCGGCAACTTTGGCGTCGATCTGGTGAGCAAGATCATGATTTACGCCATCTTTGCCCTCAGCCTGGAGCTGCTGGTGGGCGGGGCGGGGCTGGTGTGCTTTGGCCAGGCCGCGTTCTTTGGCATTGGCGCCTACATGGCCGTGCTGCTGTCGCCCGAGTCCGAGCCCGCTTCGCTGCTGTGGCTGCTGCCCGCTGCGGTGCTGGCGGCGGGCTTGTATGCGCTGGTGGTGGGCTCTTTGTCGCTGCGCACCAAAGGCGTGTACTTCATCATGGTGACGCTGGCGTTTGCACAGATGGCCTACTTTGTGGTGCATGACACGCCCCTGGGCGGCGGCTCTGACGGCATCTACCTGAACATGAAGCCCGGGCTGGGCAGCCTGATTCATCTGGATTCGCCCGTGGCCATGTACTTTTTCACGCTGGCTTGTCTGGTGGCGGTGTTTGTCTTTTTGGCCGTGCTGCTGCGTTCGCGCTTTGGCCGCGCCCTGGCAGGCATTCGCGTCAACGAGCAGCGCATGCGCGCCACCGGGTTTTCCACGTACCCCTACAAGCTGGCGGCGTTCACCTTGTCGGGCGCCATCGCTGGTCTGGCGGGCTTTTTGTTTGCCGTGAAGGACGGCTTCGTCAACCCCGAGATGATGAGCTGGCACCTGTCGGGCGCCGTGCTGGTGATGATCATTCTGGGTGGACTGGGCCATTTGCGTGGTGCCTTGATCGGTGCCTTCGCGTTTGCGCTGCTGCAAGAGTTTTTCAAGTCTGAAGCGATATTTGGCGACTTTGCCAAGCACTGGCACCTGGGCCTGGGGCTGGTGATCATTGCGGCGGTGGCATTTTTGCCGCACGGTCTGGTGGATTTGCCAGCCCAATTGCGTGCCCGTCTGGCGGGGGGCCTCACGGGTGGTTCAGAACTGGGTGGCGCGGCCACCAAAAAGGGATAAGCCATGAAGCAAACCGACATTTTGCTGCGCGGCATCAACATCACGCGCCGCTGGGGCGGGCTGGTCGCTGTCAATGATGTGTCCATCGAGCTGGCGCGCGGTACCGTGCATGCGGTCATTGGCACCAACGGGGCGGGCAAGTCCACGCTGATCAACATGCTGTCGGGGGAATTTCCGCCCTCCACCGGCACGGTGGAGCTGATGGGCCAGGACGTGACCGCCTGGCCGCAGGCGCGCCGCGCCCGCCACGGGCTGGGCCGCAGCTACCAGCGCAACACCATCTACCCCAGCTTCAGCGTGTTTGAAAACTGCCGCCTGGCCGCGCAGGCAGCGGCGCAAAAGCCCTGGCTGTGGTGGCAGCCAGCCCACCAATGTGCCTACAGCACCGAGGCCGCGCGCGACGCCGCCACCCGCGCGGGCCTGGACGGCATGCTCGAGCGCCAGGCCGGAATGCTGTCGCACGGCCAGAAACGCCAGCTGGAGATTGCCATGTGCCTGGCCACCAAGCCCCAGGTGCTGCTGCTGGACGAGCCGCTGGCCGGCATGGGGGCCGAAGAAACCGAGCGCATGCTCCAGCTCCTGGATGCCCTGCGCACCGACCACGCGGTGTTGCTGGTGGAGCACGACATGGACGCCGTGTTCCGCATTGCCGATGTGATCACCGTGATGGTCAACGGCGTCAAGATCGCCTCGGGCGATGCTGAATTCATCCGCAACAGCCAGGAAGTGCGCACCGCCTACCTCGGGGAAGGACACTGACATGATGGGTAACGACTTTTTGGTGGACGCCCAGGGCGTACACGCCTGGTACGCCTCCAGCCATGTGCTGCACGGCGTTGACATCCAGATTGCGCGTGGCCAGACCATGGGCTTGCTCGGGCGCAACGGCATGGGCAAAAGCACGTTGATCCGCACCCTGCTGGGCCATGTCACCCAGCGCGAGGGCCGCATCACGCTGTTCGGTCAAGACGCCTCCAAGTTCAAACCGCACCAGGTGGCGCGCCTGGGCGTGGCCTACGTGCCCGAAGGGCGGGGCGTGTTCCACAACCTGACGGTGCGCGAGAACCTGTTGATGGCCGCCCGCCCCGGGCGCGATGGCCGCAACGACTGGACGTATGACCGCGTGATGCAGACCTTCCCGCGCCTGACCGAGCGCCTGACCAACATGGGCAACCAGCTCTCGGGCGGGGAGCAGCAAATGCTGTCGATTGGCCGCGCCCTCATGACGCACCCCGAGCTGATCATTCTGGACGAGGCCACCGAGGGGCTGGCGCCGCTGATCGTCAATGAAATCTGGAACGTGATTGCCGACATCCGCGACAGCGGCATCGCCACGCTGATTGTGGACCGCGATTACCGCCGGGTGCTGGCCCACAGCGACCAGGCCATCGTGCTGCAAAAAGGGCTGGTGGAGCTTTCCGGCTCGTCCGACGCAGTGGCGCTGAATCCGGCACTGCCCAAACTGCTGGGCGTGTAATCGTGAAACTGCCTCAAAAGGAAATGTAATGTCAATAGCCGCCACCATTATTCGAGACGAGCACCGGGCACTGGCTTCAGTCATCAAAGGATTGCAGTTTCTGATTCAGGAAATTCAAAATCGGGGGCAAAAACCAGATTTTGCTTTGCTGCAAGCCATTGTTTCTTATGTGGAGCAGTTTCCCGATAAGCTGCACCACCCCAAAGAAGACCAATATCTTTTTCCGGCGCTGCGCCTGCGTTATCCCGCATCGGCCACTGACCTGGATATTTTGCAGGATGAGCACGAACGCGGCGCTGCCGTGACCACGCGGGTGGTAGAAACTTTGCGTGAATATGCCGCCGATCCGGCCCGTTTTGAAGCTTTTGCCCAGGCCGTGGACGATTACGCCAATTTTCACTGGGCGCACATGCACCGTGAAGAAAACGTGATATTGCCCCTGGCCGAAGCGCACCTGACGCCGCAGGACTGGACGCAGATCAACGCGGCTTTCAAGTCCAACAGCGACCCGCTGGTGGGCATCAACACCCAGCGCGAGTTCCGCGAGCTGTTCCGCAGGCTGGTCAACATCATCCCGGCGCCTTACGGCCTGGGTGCTGAGCACCGATAAGGCGCGGCTCCAGCGCATTACTGGGGGGCAGGGGTGCCCCCCACCGCTTGGCGCCAGTACCTGTCTGGCACAGCGGCTGGTGTGCGTCAGCGCAGCTTCAGGCCGCGCCGCAGAACCACTGGTTTTCCGCCCAGGGTTCTTTTGGTCATCCAGTGCGCCAGTGCCGAGTCCAGCTGGTCTGCGTGCTTGGGGAACCAGTCGGCCAGTTGTGCCACCAGGTCGCGGCAGATGGCCACTTCGCCCTCTGCCAATAATCCCTGCACTTCGCGCACCGAGTGCAGTACGGCGGCGTGTTCATCAATATGGCAGTCGCGTGGCGGAAATTCGGTTTCCCGCATCCAGGTGTTTTCTGTTTCAAAATGCGAAACGCAATGCGCTGCAAACTGGTCCAGCAGTGCGGGCAGTGCTGCATCGTCGGCGTTTTGCAGCTGGCCCAGCAAACCGACAAACTCTTCGTGTACCGTATCAATCGGGTTATAGCCGAGCAGGTATTCATCGCTCCATTGCATAGGGTGTTGTGGTGCAGTGGTGTCGTTGGGTGTCATGGTGGATTTGGAAAAGGTAAAAAATAAAAATGGTGGTTGGCAGGCGGTAGCGGGCAGATGGTTTCTGGTTTTTTATTGCATGCGGAATTATCGCCAGCCCGTTGCTGAAAATCACCAAAGGCGGCCGATCAGCTGAGCAAAATCACTTCAGCACAGCCACTGAGCACCGGCTTGCACAGGATTTTGTAGCCGTCGGCATCAAACCCGGCAGCCACCGAATCCAACGCGCCCGCATTCTGGTGGTCGGTGGCGCTGCCCAGGTAGCACCAGTGGCGCACCACATGGATCTGGAAGTCGTGCGGGTGGGGGGGTGATGCAGCGTCGCCGCGCCCGGGCGTGAAGCGTTCGACCAGCCCGATGGCGCCAGGGTAAGGCCAGGTGGCAATTTGCAGGTCTTCCAGTGCCGTGAACAGACGCTGGCGGTGTTCGCCGGGCGTTTCATCGCCCCGGCACACGCCCGCACACTGGTGCAGCATGGCCCGGAAACACGCCTTGCCCGGTGCCAGCTTCTCCAGGCCCAGTGCCCCGTAGCACAGGCGGTGCTGATCGGCCAGCTGGCGCAGCCCCTCCTGTGCGGCGCGCTGGCTGCTGAACAGCCCATACAGGCCCGACTCGGTGGCAAAGTGGATGTCTTTGGCATACACCACCTCGGGCTGGCCGCCTGTCGTGCGCAGTGCGCACAGTTGGCGGTTGCTGCGCAGCTTCTGGTTGAACAGCGGGTGCATCTCCTTGATGAGGCGCGCCTCCAGCAGCAGGGCGCCTATCTCTCCAGCGGTGCGGATATGGCTGATGCGCCGGGTCTGGCGCAGCATGCGTGCTTCGTCGGCCGTGCGCAGGTGCGACAGCAGGCGGCTGCGCAGGTTGATGCTTTTGCCGATGTACAGCGGCAGGTCGCCTTCCTGCCCGTGAAAGATATACACCCCGGGCGCGGCGGGCATGTCGGCAATGGCCTCGCGCAGGTGCGTGGGGTATTCATAGGTGCTGGCCTGGTCAAACTCGGGGCGGCGGCGGGCAGGGCGGTGCATGGCAGCGTGGGTGGCGGGGTGCAAAGGCGCTCAAGCCGCGCAGTGTAGGCGTGACCACGCCCCTGCACACCGGTCAGCGCTGCCCCCGCCAGCGCCGCAGCCGCAGTCCGTTGGCCACCACCAGCAGGCTGGCGCCCATGTCGGCCAGCACGGCCATCCACAGCGTGGCGCTGCCCGCCAGTGCCAGACCAAAAAACAGCACCTTGACCCCCAGTGCAAAGGCAATGTTCTGCCACAGCACGCGGTGGGTGCGGCGTGACAGGCCCACGGTGTCTGCCACGCGGCGCAGGTCATCGCTCATCAGCACGACGGTGGCGGTTTCCATGGCCATGCCGGTGCTGCCGTTGCCGCCCATGGCAAAGCCGATGTCGGCGCGCGCCAGGGCCGGGGCGTCGTTGATGCCATCGCCCACCATGGCGGTGGCACCCAGGCGTTGCTGCATCTCAGCCAGTGCGTTGAGTTTGTCTTCGGGCAACAGGGCGCCACGGGCCTCCAGAATGCCTGCCTCGCGCGCGATGGCTTGCGCGGTGGCCAGGTTGTCACCGCTCAGCACCACCGTGGTGATGCCCAGGGCCTGCAACTGCGCAATCGCCTCGGGGGCGTGGGCGCGCAGGGTATCGGCCACGGCAAACAGGGCGCGCACGCCGTGGGCATCGGCCAGCAGGGTGACGCTGCGGCCTTGCTCGGCGTGCTGCGCCAGTGCCGCTTCCAGGGCGGGGCTGGATTGGCCGCGCTCTTGCACCAGGCTCAGGTTGCCCAGTACCAGCGGCTGGCCGTTGATGTGGCCTTGCACGCCCCGGCCAGGCAGGGCGGTGAAGTGCTCTACGGCATCGGCTGACAAGGTGGGCGCGGTGTGGCGGGCGGCGGCGCTGCCAGCGCCGGCTTGCAGTGCCTGGGCAATGGCGCGGGAGACGGGGTGGTCAGAGCGCGCTGCCAGCAGCAGCGCCGCTTGGGCCGTTGCGGTGTGCTGCGTGGCCGATGCCGCACCTTCGGGCCAGGTCTGCCAAGCCACCAACGTGGGCTGGCCGTGCGTGAGGGTGCCGGTTTTGTCCAACGCCACGGCGCGCAGGTGGCGGGCGGCCTCCAGTGCGCTGCCGCCTTTGATGAGGATGCCGTGGCGCGCTGCCGCCGTGAGTGCGCTGACCACCGTGACGGGTGTGGCAATCACCAGCGCGCAGGGGCAGGCCATCACCAGAAGCACCAGCGCCTGGTAGAGCGCATCGCGCCAGCCCCAGTCCAGCAGCAGCGGCGCGCCCACGGCCAGCGCCACGGCCAGCACCAGCACGGCGGGGGTGTAGAGGGCGGCAAAGCGGTCGATGAAGCGCTGGGTGGGGGCGCGGCTGGCCTGGGCCTGTTCGACGGCGTGGACGATGCGGTCCAGCGTGGTCTGGCCGGCTGCCGAGGTCACGCGCATCTCCAGCTCGCCCGTGGTGTTGATGCTGCCAGCGTACAGCGGCTTGCCCGGGCCTTTGTCGGCCAGGGCGCTCTCGCCGGTGATGGGTGCCTGGTTGACGGCGCTGTGGCCGCGCGTGATGGTGCCGTCCAGCGGCACGCGCGCACCGGGGGCGATGCGCACGGTGGCGCCCAGGGGCACGCTGCGCGCGGGCACGCGCTGGAATTGGCCGTCGCTGCCCTGCATGTCTGCGCTGTCGGGTGCCAGGGCCAGCAGCTGGCGGATGGCGTGGCGGGCGCGGTCCATGGCGCCATCTTCGATGCGCTCGGCGGCCACGTACAAGGCCATCACCATCGCCGCCTCGGGCCACTGGCCGATCAGGAAGGCGCCTGTCACGGCCACTGCCATCAGGGCGTGGATGCCCAGGCGCAGGCGCGCCAGATCACGCAGGCCCGAGCGGTAAATGCCCAGGCCCGACAGGGCAATGGCCGCCGCAGCCAGCGCCATGCCTGCCGCTTGCCAGGTGTGGCCTGCGGGGGCGAACAGGTGCCACAGCTCGGCCAGCAGCGCCAGGGCCAGGGCCGCGCCCACGCGCGCCCAGCCGGGCAGGGCGCCGTGGTCGTGGCCAGCGTAGTTGCCATCGTCCGCACCGTGCCCGTCGCCATCGCTGTGGCTGCTGCCATGGCTGCAACCACAGCCAGCGGGGGCACAGGCGCTGGCCGCAGGCGCGGGCGTGCGGTGGTCGTGGTCGTGGTCGTGGGGCGGATGGGCTGCCAATGGCGCAGGCGGTGTGGGTGGCAAGGCCGTGCCTTGGGCGCCGGGCAGGGGCCTGCGGGAGTGGGATGTGGAGTTCATGCCATGATTGAAATCCTTGAAGTCACTCGAAGGTCAAGCGATGTCAGACAGTGTTGCGCAGTGGCGCATTGGCGAGGCGGCGCGGCGCTCAGGCGTGTCGGCGGTCAATATCCGGTATTACGAGAAGGAATCGCTGCTCAAGGCGCACGGGAGAAGCGCAAGCAGCTATCGTTTGTATAGCGATTCGGACATCCACCAGCTGCGCTTTATCCGCCTGTGCCGGGCCATGGACATGTCGCTGGACGAGGTGCGCACGCTGCTGGCGCTCGATTGGGCGCGCAAAAGCGACTGCGATGCCGCCCGCGATGCTCTGGACGCGCACTTGTCGCATGTGCGCACGCGCTTGCAAGAGCTGCACGCCCTGGAGCGCGACCTGCAAACCCTGCGCAACCGCTGCGACGGCAGCGATGACCACTGCCACATCATTGCGGCCCTGCACGCCCAGGCCGATGCCCAGGCCTTGTCGGCGCCGCGCAGTGCCCCTGCCAAGCGCCATGTATAAGCCTACGCAGGGGTTTTGTGAAGATTATCAAATTGATAGCTGCTCGCGCCCATTGGATGGGCGTTAGAGGCCCATTTGGTATCAAAAAATGGCGCCCGTGGGCGCTATGATTCGCCCATGATGTCGCTTTTGCCTGGCTCCCGCATTCCCGCACGCTGGTGGCGCACCTGGCAGCGCTGGGTGCTGGCCTGGAGCCGCATCGTGTACCTGGGGGCGGTGGTGCTGGTGCTGGTGCTGTCGCCATCGAGCTACAACCCGGCGGCGCGGCGCACGCTGGCGCGCCACATGTACCTGGGCACTGCGCCCATCCTGTTGGGCTTTACGGTGCTGGCGGCGCTGTTGTGCCTGGTGATTACGCACATCGTGGTGGTCACGGCGCTCAGCTACGGGCTGTCGCGCTATGCGCTGGAGATGGTCATTCGTGTGCTGGTGCTCGAGCTGATTCCGCTGACGGCGGCGCTGTTTGTGGCCATGCGCTGCACCATTCCCAGTGGCGCGCAGTTGGCGCTGTTGCGCCAGTCGGGGCATTTTGGCTGGCTGCGCCAGCACGGCGCCGACCCGGTGCGCACACAGCTGCTGCCGCGCGTGCTGGCCGGGGTGTTTGCCAGCATCACGCTGGCGGCGCTGTCGTGTGTGGTGGCGCTGGTCATGGCTTATCTCAGCGTGTATGGCTTTAACGTG
>NZ_JAQUAL010000124.1:0-9617 GCF_028687295.1 Simplicispira sp. | reverse complement strand
ATGGTGTCCTGGCCTTCGGCGGGCATGTGGGGGTTCAGCTCAAACGGCTGAAAGTGCAGCTCGGCGGTGATGTCCGGCGCCACGCGGGCGAGAGCGGCTTGCAGCGCGCCCAGGCCGACGGCGCACCAGGGGCAGGAAACGTCGGAGACAAAGTCGATGCGCAAGGTGGGGGGAGCGGAATAGGTCATGGCGCACATTCTTCACAGCACGGCACACCTTGTGTCGCTTTCTGTTTTTGGCCCTGGCAGGAAGTGGGGTTGCTCACATGGCAGGAACGAAAAAATGGTTTCGGCAACGACCGCTCATTGCAGCACCGCATCCCGTTGCTGCGCCATATCCTGACCGTTTGGCGCCCTGGTCAGCCAGCCAAAAACAGCGCTAGCCGCCCAGGCGCGCGCGCAGCAAATCAGTGGCTTGCTGCGGGTTGGCCTTGCCCTTGCTGGCCTTCATCACCTGGCCGACCAGTGCGTTGAAGGCTTTGTCCTTGCCCGCCTTGAACTGCTCGACGTTGCCGGGGTTGGCGGCAATCACCTCATCGACGATTTTTTCCAGCGCGCCGCTGTCATTCATCTGCTTGAGGCCCTTGGCCTCGATGACCGCATCGACATCGCTGGCCTCGCCGCTCCACAGCGCCTCGAACACCTGGCGCGCGGCGTTGTTGCTGATGGTGCCGTCCTGGATGCGGCCAATCAGCGCGGCCAGTTGCGCGGCGCTGACGGCGGCGCTTTCGATGCCGCTGTCTTGCGCGTTCAGGCGGCGCGAAATCTCGCCCATGATCCAGTTGCTGGCCAGCTTGGCCTGGCCGCTGGCCTGGGCGGCGGCTTCAAAGTAGGCGGCCATGGCCTTGCTTTGCGTGAGCAGGGTGGCGTCGTACTCGGGCAGGCCGTAGTCCTGCACAAAGCGCGCCGCCATCACGCGCGGCAGCTCGGCCATGTCGGCGCGCACGCGCTCCACCCACTCGGGCGCAATCACCAGCGGCGGCAGGTCGGGGTCGGGGAAGTAGCGGTAGTCGGCCGCGTCTTCCTTGGTGCGCATGGCGCGCGTCTCGCCCGTGTCGGGGTTGAACAGCACGGTGGCCTGCTGGATGGCGCGGCCATCTTCAATCTCTTCAATCTGCCAGCGGATCTCGTAGTCGATCGCCTGCTGCATGTTCTTGAAGCTGTTGAGGTTCTTGATCTCGCGGCGCGTGCCCAGTTCGGCGCCGGGCCTCCTTACCGAGACGTTGGCATCGCAGCGGAAACTGCCCTCTTGCATGTTGCCGTCGCACACGCCAATCCAGGTGACGAGCTTGTGCAGCTCTTTGGCGTAGGCCACGGCCTCTTCGGACGAGCGCATGTCGGGCTCGGTCACGATCTCCAGCAGCGGCGTGCCCGCGCGGTTCAGGTCGATGCCCGACTGGCCGATGAAGTCTTCGTGCAGCGATTTGCCCGCGTCTTCTTCCAGGTGGGCGCGCACCAGGCGCACGGTTTTCTTCTCGTCACCCAGAAAGAACGACACCTCGCCGCCCTGCACCACCGGAATCTCGAACTGGCTGATCTGGTAGCCCTTGGGCAGGTCGGGATAGAAGTAATTTTTGCGCGCAAAAATGCTGACGGGCGCAATGTGCGAGCCCAGCGCCAGCCCGAGTTTGATGGCGCAGGCCACGGCCTCGCGGTTCATCACCGGCAGCGTGCCGGGCAGGGCCAGATCGACGGCGCAGGCCTGGGTGTTGGGCTCGGCGCCAAAGGCGGTGCTGGCGCGGCTGAAGATTTTGCTCTTCGTGGCCAGCTGGGCGTGGGTTTCAAAGCCGATGACGACTTCGTAACCGTGGATCAGTTTCACAGACATGGGCTGTCCTTGGCTATCAAAATGGGAGCTGCTGGCGCACGGCTGGCGGCGTTTTCAGCCTGGTTTAGTGCTGAATCGCTTGCGTGGCGTGCGCTGGCAGCTATGGTTTTCAGAGCGGGCCGCGCAGGTGGAAGTCCGTGGCCTGCTGCAGGCGGTGGGCGGCGTTGAGCAGCCGCGCCTCGGCAAAGTAGTTGCCAATCAGTTGCAGGCCCACGGGCATGCCGCCCGCGCCAAAGCCTGCGGGCACGCTCATGCCGGGCAGGCCCGCCAGCGAGGCGGGCAGCGTGAAGATGTCGGCCAGGTAGTCGGCCAGCGGGTCGTTGCCGTGCTCGCCGATTTTCCAGGCCACGGTGGGCGCCACGGGGCCAGCGATCAGGTCGCAGTCTTGGAAGGCGTTCTGGAAGTCGTTGGCGATCATGCGGCGCACCTTTTGCGCTTGCAGGTAGTAGGCGTCGTAGTAGCCGTGCGAGAGCACATAGGCGCCGGTCATGATGCGGCGCTTGACCTCGGCGCCAAAGCCTTCGGCGCGGGTCTTTTTGTACATGTCTTCGAGGTCGGTGAAGTGGTTGGCGCGGTGGCCAAACTTCACGCCGTCAAAGCGGCTCAGGTTGGACGATGCCTCGGCGGGCGCAATGATGTAGTAGACGGGAATGGACAGCTCGGTGCGCGGCAGGCTGATGGGAACCAGCTTGGCGCCGAGTTTTTCGTATTCGCGCAGGGCGGCATCGACGGCGGCGCGCACGTCGCTGGCCAGGCCGTCGCCAAAGAACTCTTTCGGGATGCCGATGCGCAGGCCGTCCAGGCTGTCGTTGAGCGAGCGGCTGAAGTCCTCAGCGGGCATGTCCAGCGAGGTGGAGTCGCGGTCGGGGTCGGGGCCGCACATGGCGGACAGCAGGATGGCGCAGTCTTCGGCGCTGCGCGCCATCGGGCCGGCCTGGTCGAGGCTGGAGGCATAGGCCACCATGCCGTAGCGCGAGGCGCGGCCATAGGTCGGTTTGATGCCGGTGATGCCGCAAAACGATGCCGGCTGGCGGATGGAGCCGCCGGTGTCGGTGCCGGTGGCGGCTGGCGCCAGGCGCGCGGCCACGGCCACGGCGCTGCCGCCGGACGAACCACCGGGCACATGGTCGTGGTTCCAGGGGTTGCGCACGGGCGCCGGGGCGTCAAAGCCCACGGGCGCGACGGCGGAGTTTTCGTTGGCCGAGCCCATGGCGAACTCGTCGCAATTGAGCTTGCCCAGCGTCACGGCGCCCGCCTGGGCGAGTTGGGTGACCACGGTGGCGTCAAAAGGCGACTGGTAGCCCACCAGCATCTTCGAGCCAGCGGTGGTGGGAAAGTCGCGCGTGACGAAGATGTCCTTGTGGGCGATGGGCACGCCTTCCAGCACGCCGGCGCTGCCGGCGGCGATGCGCGCATCGGCGGCGCGTGCCTGGGCCAGCGTGGCCTCTTCGTTGAGGGCGACATAGGCGCCCAGCGGCTGGTGGCTGTGGGCGCGGGCCAGAAAATGCTGGGCGGTCTCCAGGGCGCTCACGTGGCGCTCGCGCAGGGCGCTGGTCAGCGCGGCCACGCTCAGGTCATGCAGGGGGGTGTTGGAAGAAGTCATGCGTGCGTCACTCAATCACTTTGGGCACCAGGAACAGGCCGCGCTCCACGGCGGGAGCGCTCTTCTGGTTGGCTTCGCGCTGGTTGGGTTCACTGGCAACATCGTCGCGCAGGCGAAGCTGTACGTCCTGGATGGTGGCCACCGGGTGGGCCAGGGGTTCGATACCGCTGGTGTCCACCGCACGCATCTGCTCCACGGTGGCAAAAAAGCCATTGAGTTGTGTGAGCATGCGCTCGCTCTCGGATGGGCTGAGTTCAAGCCGTGCCAGATGGGCAATGCGGCCAATATCCTGGGGGGTCAGTGCCATAGGGGGAATGGGTGTCAGATGGGCGTCAGAAACCAGATGTAAAGCTGTGTCTGCGGATGTACCAAAAAGGGTTGTCCACAGGGGATGCGGTATTATCCCGCCTTTGCCGCAATACCATGCCCACTGCCGGTCATTGTGCGAAAAAGAGCCACTTTAGACCCCGTAAACACCCCGTTACATACCCGGCGACTGCAAGCCGAAGCGCATGCCGTGCCCGAGAGGATTTTGAATGTTCGGAGCTTTCCGTCGGTACTTCTCCACCGACCTGGCCATTGACCTTGGCACCGCCAATACCCTGATTTTTGCCCGCGACAAGGGCATTGTCCTCGACGAACCTTCGGTGGTGGCCATCCGCCACGAAGGGGGCCCCCACGGTAAGAAAGTGATTCAGGCCGTGGGCCGCGAGGCCAAGGCCATGCTGGGCAAGGTGCCTGGCAACATCGAGGCCATCCGCCCGATGAAGGACGGCGTGATTGCTGACTTCGTCATCACCGAGCAGATGATCAAGCAGTTCATCAAGATGGTGCATCCGCGCACCTTGCTCACGCCCAGCCCGCGCATCATCATCTGTGTGCCTTGCGGTTCTACGCAGGTGGAGCGCCGTGCTATCAAAGATGCAGCAGAAGCCGCAGGCGCCACGGCCGTTTACCTGATTGAAGAGCCCATGGCTGCTGGCATCGGCGCTGGCCTGCCAGTGAGCGAGGCCAGCGGCTCCATGGTGGTTGATATTGGCGGCGGCACCACCGAGGTGGGCGTGATCTCGCTGGGCGGCATGGTCTACAAAGGCAGCGTGCGCGTGGGCGGCGACAAGTTCGACGAAGCCATCATCAGCTACATCCGCCGCAATTACGGCATGCTGATTGGCGAACCCACCGCTGAGGCCATCAAGAAAAACATCGGCTCGGCCTTTCCTGGCTCGGAAGTCAAAGAGATGGAAGTGCGTGGGCGCAACCTGTCGGAAGGCGTGCCGCGCAGCTTCACCATTTCCAGCAACGAAGTGCTGGAAGCCCTGACCGAGCCGCTCAACCAGATTGTCTCTGCCGTGAAAAACGCGCTGGAGCAAACCCCGCCCGAGCTGGGTGCCGATATTGCCGAACGCGGCATGATGCTGACCGGCGGCGGTGCGCTCTTGCGCGACCTCGATCGCCTGCTGGCCGAAGAAACCGGCCTGCCCGTGCTGGTGGCTGAAGACCCGCTGACCTGCGTGGTGCGTGGTTGCGGCATTGCGCTGGAGCGCATGGGGCGCACTGGCAGCATCTTCACCAGCGAGTGAGGCGGCCTGGCCTGCCCGGCAGGCCGACATGCCGCAATTGCATGACCGCTTTTGCCACCTTCCGAGCCGATGCTGCGCTGGTGCGTGCCGGGCAGCGCAACGCCTGAACGGAGGCCCCCATGTCCCTGGGAACCCTGGACCGCACCACGCCCTCTTTTATGCGCCAAGGGCCATCGGCCCTGTCGCAAATCGTTTTGTATATTGCGCTGGCGCTGTTGCTGATGCTGGCGGACGTGCGCTGGCGCATCACCGACCCGCTGCGCCAGGTGGTGTCCACGGTGCTGTATCCGGTGCAGTGGCTGATGGTGCAGCCGCTGGAGTTTTTCAGCCGCGGGTCAGACTATTTTCATGCCCTGCAAACCGCACAGGATCAGGCCGACACCGCGCGCAAAGAGGTGTTGCAGCTGTCGCTGCGTGCCAACCAGGCCCAGGAGCTGCTGCAGGAGAACGAGCGGCTGCGCAAGCTGCTCGATTTGCGTGAGCGGCTGCAAGCGCCTGCACGGGCGGCGCAAATCCTGTACGACACGGCCGACCCCTACACCCGGCGCGTGGTCGTAGACCAGGGCCAGGTACACGGGGTGGAACTGGGCTCGCCGGTGCTGGACGACGCTGGCGTGCTGGGCCAGGTCACGCGGGTGCACCCGTTTCTGAGTGAGGTGACGCTGCTGGTGGACCGCGACCAGGCCATTCCCGTGCTCAATATCCGCACGGGGGCGCGCGGCGTGGCCTATGGCGACCCAGTGGCCAGCCACGGCGGCGGTCTGGAACTGCGTTTCGTCTCGGCCAACGCCGATGTGCAAGAGGGCGATGTGCTCACCACCAGCGGACTCGATGGTGTCTACCCCTCTGGCCTGCCCGTGGCACGGGTGGTACGGGTAGAGCGGCGCGCCGACTCCGCATTTGCGCGCATTTATTGCACGCCCACCGCGCGGGTAGAGGGTGCGCGCCATGTGATGCTGATTACACCGACGGCAGGCACCGATCCGGCGCGCCCCACCGCCGAGCCAGCGGCAGTGCTCAAGAAGGGCAAACAAAAATGAAACACCAGCCACTTCCAGGGCACCTGCGGCGCACAGGGCGGGAGGCACCATGATCATGCCCCGTGGGCAGCAACTGCTGCTGCCAGTCAACCCGGTCTTCATTGGCGCCAGCCTGGCAGCGGCGCTGGCCATCAACATGCTGCCCCTGGGCCGCGTGCTCTGGATGCCCGATGTGTTGATGGTGCTGCTGGCCTTCTGGGGCGTACACCAGCCTCTGCGTGTGGGCATGGGGCTGGCCTTTGTGTTCGGTCTGTGCATGGACGTTCACCAGTCTGCGCTGCTGGGCCAGCATGCGCTGGCCTATGCGCTGGTGCTGTTTGGCACCTCCATGACGCACCGGCGGCTGCTGTGGTTTCGGGCCTGGTTGCAGGCGCTACAGATGTTGGGTCTGTTTGTGGGCGCACATGCGCTACAGGCGCTGATTCGGTTGTTGTCGGGGGGCGTGTTTCCGGAGTGGGACATTTTGTGGGCGCCGGTGCTGGAGGCCTTGCTGTGGCCGCTGGCCAGCATGTTGCTGCTGGCGCCGCAACGCCGCGCTCCCGACCAGGATGCCAACCGGCCGTTATGAGCGAGATGTGCTCTGGCTTGGCGGTAGGGTATGGCCTGCGTGGTGCCAGCGCAGTGCCTGAGTGCAGGTGCCAACCAGGGGGTGCGCCTTGACCGAGCTGCGCAATGTGGAGCTGGATGCGGCGCGTTTTCGCGCCCGCGTGCTGGTGGTGGGGCTGGCGGTGTTGCTGGCGTTCTGCCTGGTGGTGGCGCGCCTGGTTTTTTTGCAGGTGGTGCGCCACGAGGATTTGGCCGAACAGGCCGAGAGCAACCGCACTGCCGTGCTGCCGGTGGTTCCCAACCGGGGCCTCATTCTGGATCGCAATGGCGTGGTGCTGGCCACCAACTACGCCGCCTACACGCTGGAGATCACACCCTCCAAGGCCGGGGTGCTGGAAGAAACCATTCAGGAGCTGTCCAAGGTGGTGGACATCCACGCCCGTGACAAACGCCGCTTCAAGCGCCTGATGGAAGAGTCGCGCAGCTTTGATTCGCTGCCCATCCGTACCCGCCTGACCGACGAAGAGGTGGCCCGTTTCACGGCCCAGCGCTACCGCTTTCCGGGCGTGGACATCAAGGCGCGGCTGTTTCGCAACTACCCGCTGGGCGAGGTGGCCAGCCACGCCATTGGCTACATCGGGCGCATCAACCAAAAAGAAAAAGAGCGCATCGAAGACTCCGAAGAAGAAGCCAATTACCGGGGCACCGAGTACATCGGCAAGCTGGGCATAGAGCAAAGCTTTGAAGCGCAGCTGCACGGCATCACCGGCGTGGAGCAAATGGAAACCTCGGCGGGCGGGCGCGCCGTGCGCCGGCTCAACAGCTTTCCTGCCACGCCGGGCCACACGGTGGCCTTGTCGCTGGACATCAAGCTGCAAAAGCTCATTGAAGACCTGTATGGCGATCGCCGGGGTGCGCTGGTGGCCATAGACCCGCGCAATGGCGAGGTGCTGGCACTGGTGAGCAAGCCCACGTTCGATCCCAACCTGTTCGTCGAGGGGATTGACCAAGAAAACTGGAGCGCGCTCAACGAGTCCATTGACAAACCGCTGCTCAACCGAGCGCTGCGCGGTACCTACCCGCCAGGCTCGACCTACAAGCCGTTCATGGGGCTGGCGGCGCTGGAGACGGGCAAGCGCACCGCAGGCACCATCATCCACGACGGTGGCTCCTGGACGTTTGGTGGCCATACCTTCCGCAGCCATGGCGACCACGGCCTGGGTGCGGTGGATTTGTACCGCAGCATCGTGCAGTCGAGCAACGTGTACTACTACCAGCTGGCCAATGACATGGGCGTCGATGCCATGCACGACTTCATGAAACCGCTGGGCTTTGGCCAGTTCACCGGCATTGACCTCAATGGCGAGCTGCGCGGCGTGCTGCCCAGCCAGGAGTGGAAGCGCAACGCCTACCGCCGGCCCGAGCAGAGAAGGTGGTATGCGGGCGAAACCATCTCGCTGGGCATTGGCCAGGGTTACAACAGTTTCACCATGCTGCAACTGGCCTACGCCACGGCCACGTTGGCCAATGGTGGCGTGCAGCACCGCCCGCACCTGGGCATGGCCACCATCGATGCGGTCACGCGCGAGCGCCGCTCCATCGAGCCCCCGGCGCCGGTCAACCTGGGCTACAAGAGTGAGCACATCGAGGCCGTGCGCCGTGCCATGGTGGGCGTGACGCAGGGCGGCACCTCGACGCGGGTGTTTGCTGGCGCGCGCTACGTGTCGGCGGGCAAAACCGGCACGGCGCAGGCCGTCACCATCGGCCAGAAAGACAAGTACAACGCCGCGCGCCTGCAAGAGCGCCAGCGCGATCACGCCCTCTACATCGCCTTTGCCCCGGCGGATGCGCCGCGCATTGCGCTGGCCGTGATTGTGGAGAACGCCGGTTTTGGCGGTGCCCAGGCGGCGCCCATCGCCCGGCGCGTGTTCGATTACTGGCTGCTGGACGAATACCCCAGCGAAGAAGACATTGCCGCCGTGCGCAAAGGCCAGGCCATGGCGCCCGTCGGCAAGTCCCGGCCCGTGGCCGAGATCGAGCTGCCGGTGCGCTGAAAGCGCCGCGCGGCGGCACGTCCCCGCGCGGCGCTTTCAGCGCGCGCGCATCAGCGTGCTTTTGCCAAACAGGCTCTCCAGCAAGTCCACGGCCAGTTCGGCGCTCTGGTTGCGCACGTCGCGCGTCGGGTTCAGTTCCACCACATCCACCGAGCCCAGCGCACCGCAGTCGGCCAGTATCTCCATGCACAGCTGGATTTCGCGGTAGGTGGGGCCGCCGCGCACGGGCGTGCCTACCCCGGGTGCCACGGTGGGGTCGAGGCAGTCCAGGTCAAAGCTGACGTGCAGGTGGGTGTGCCGGTCCACACCGTACAGGGCCTGCGCCATGGTGGCGCGCATGCCCACCTCGTCGATGTAGCGCATGTCGTACACCTCGATGCCCAGGGCGTTGACGAAGCGTTTTTCTGCCGCGTCCACGCTGCGCACGCCCAGCAGGGCCAGTTGCGCGGGCACCAGCGCCGGGCTGTGCCCCGCCAGGTGCGTCAGGCCCTGCGGCCCGTGGCCCAGCAGGCAGGCCACGGGCATGCCGTGCAGATTGCCACTGGGGCTGGTGGCTGGGGTGTTGGCATCGGCATGGGCGTCCAGCCACAGCACTTTCAGGCGCTGGCCGCGCTGGCGGCAGTGCCGGGCCACAGCGCTGATGGAGCCCACGGCCAGGCTGTGGTCGCCGCCCAGCAGCAGCGGCAGGTGGCCTGCCGCCAGCGCTTCGGCGACGGCGCCACACACCGCCGCATTCCACTGCGCCACCTCGGCCAGATGCCGAAAACCCTGCTGTGGCGCGTGCCCGGCGTGGTGATCTACGCCGGGGCCACTCAGGTTGCCTTGGTCGATGGCGTGCAGGCCGCGTGCGCGCAGCGCCGGGGCGATACCGGCAATGCGCAGGGCGTCTGGCCCCAGGCTGGTGCCGGGCAGGTTGGCGCCTGCATCGCTGGGTGCGCCGATCAGGGCGATGGAGGGGCGGGGTGTG
>NZ_JAQUAL010000123.1:0-9735 GCF_028687295.1 Simplicispira sp. | reverse complement strand
ACGGCATTGCCCGCCCACATCAGCGGTGCGGTTACCAGCAGCGCGGCGGTGCCAATTGTCATTTTTTGTGTCATGGCGCCACTGTAGCGATTGCCCTTGCGCTGCGTCGGCAGGGCGTGCAGATCCGTGGCAGGATGCTGGCCCATTGTGTTCGTCCACCCACCGCAGGAGAAACCCACCCATGAGCCTTGCCGTACAAATCCGCCAGCATGGCGGCCCCGAAGAACTCCAGCTCGTCGATGTCACCGTGGGCGCGCCTGGCCCCGGCGAAGTGCGCATCCGCCACCACGCCATCGGGCTGAACTTCATCGACGTGTACCACCGCACCGGCCTGTACCCGCTCACCATGCCCGCCACCATCGGCATGGAAGGTGCCGGTGTGATCGAGGCCGTGGGCGAGGGCGTCACGCACTTGCAGGTGGGCGACCGCGCCGCCTACGCCAGCAACCCGCCCGGCGCCTACTGCGAAGTGCGCGTGATGCCTGCCAAGTGCGTGTGCAAGCTGCCCGACGCCATCAGCTTCGAGACTGGCGCGGCCATGATGCTCAAGGGCCTCACGGCCCAGTACCTGCTGAAAAAAACGCTGCCCGTGCAGGGCCTGCAACCGGGCGACTTTGTGCTGTTCCATGCCGCCGCCGGGGGCGTGGGGCTGATTGCCTGCCAGTGGGCGCGCGCGCTGGGCTTGCAGCTCATCGCCACCGCAGGCACCGATGCCAAATGCCAGTTGGCGCTGGCCAATGGTGCGGCCCACGCCATCAACTACCAAACCGAAGACTTTGCCGCGCGCGTGAAAGACATTACCGGCGGCCAGGGCGTGAAGGTGGTGTACGACTCGGTGGGCAAAGACACCTGGGACAAGTCGCTGGAATGCCTGCGCCCGTTTGGCCTGATGGCCAGCTTTGGCAATGCCTCCGGCCCGGTGCCGCCGTTTGCGCCGGGATCGCTGGGCGCCAAAGGCTCGCTCTACGTCACGCGCCAGACGCTGTTTACCCACATCACCACGCGCGAGTCCACGCAGGCCATGGCCGATGAGCTGTTTGCCGTGGTGGCCAGCGGCCAGGTGCAGATCCACATCGCGCAGCGCTACCCGCTGGCCGATGTGCAACAAGCCCACCGCGACCTGGAAGCGCGCAAAACCACCGGTTCGACGCTGCTCACGCTGTGACGGCGTTGCAACCAAGTCTGTCGTTCAACCAGTGGCTGGTGGGCGCGCGGCAACGGGCGCACCAGCCCGCCCGCCAGCCACGCCAGGCGCTGCGGGTGGCAGGGCAGGTGGTGGGGTCGGTGGCAGCGGGGGTTTTAAGCCAAATCAGCCTCCAGAGCTTATGGGATAAGCGCTACCAGCTATCAAATAGAGAGCATTCTGGTGTGCCTGTGTGGAGCCTGGAACTGGCGCCCGAAGCGCTTTCCGAGGCCACACCCGGCGCCATCACCGATGCCTTGAACACCCTGGCAGCAGCGTTGCGCGACGCAAACCTGTGCGGCCCCTGGCGCAACGAGCAACTGGCGGTGACCAACCTCCAGGGCGACGTGGTGGGCACCGTGGAGCGCGGCGCCGTGCGCGTGCTGGGCATCACCACCTGCGCCGTGCATTTGGTGGGCCTGGCGCCCGACGGTCGCATGTGGGTGCAAAAGCGGTCGCTGAACAAGCCCAACGACCCGGGCCTGTGGGACACGCTGATGGGCGGCATGGTCTCGGCTACCGACTCGTTGCCCCAGGCCCTGGCGCGCGAGACCTGGGAAGAGGCCGGGCTGCACGTGGGCGCCCTGGCCGATGTAGCGCACGGCGGCCATGTGCTGTTCAGCCGCCCCAGCAGCGAGGGCGGCGGCGCGGGCTACATGGTCGAACGCATCGACTGGTTCAGCGCCGTGGTGCCCGAGGGCATGGCGCCCGTGAACCAGGACGGCGAGGTGGACGAGTTCGCGCTGCTACCGTTGGCCGATGTGCGTGCGCAGGTCGCCCAGGGCCTGTTCACGCTGGAAGCCGGTCTGGTGATTGCGGGGTTTCTGGGCCTGTGATTGGCGGGCGGTGCTTCTCAAGCCTGGTCGGCCATCGCCCGCAGCCGGTTGGGCGCCAGCGCACCGGCCGATTCCAGAATCGGGTAGGCCACCGAGCACAGCAGCGAGTTGATGCGTTTGAGCTCGCTGATCAGGTCAATGTGCAGCGAGCTGGTCTCGATGCTGGGCACCGAGTTGTCTGACAAGCGCGCCAGGTGGGTGGCCGAATACGCATGTTCCAGATCGCGAAAGCGGGCTTTTTCTTCAAGCAGCTTCTGCGCATCGCGCACGCTGCCGTTCAGGAACACGCTCATGGCCAGGCGCAGGTTGTCCAGCAGGCGCGCGTGCAGGTCGTTGATTTCTTCCATGCCCGCTTCAGAGAACTGCAAGCCCTTCTTGATCTTTTTGTCCTCAATGTCGATCAGGATGCGCTCGATGGTGTCGGCCACCTGCTCCATGTTGATGGTGAAGCCGATGATGTCGGCCCAGCGCCGGCCCTCGTGCTCGTCCAGCGCCTCGCGCGGGATTTTGGTCATGTAGTACTTGATGGCCGAGTACAGGCCGTCCACCTGGTCGTCCAGGCGGCGCAGCTCTTGCGAGAGCTTGAGGTCGTCGGTGCGCAACACGGTGTGGATGCCCTGCAACATCGTCTCTACCACGTCGGCCTGGTGCAGCGCCTCGCGGGCGGCGCACGAAATGGCCAGCGAGGGCGTGGCCAGCGCCGAGGCGTCCAGGTGGTGTGGCCGGGTGTCGGTGGCGCTGGCTTCTTCAGCGGGCAGCAGGTGCGCCACCAGCCGCGCTACTGGTTTGGTCAGGCCGATGCACACCACGGCCATGGTGCAGTTGAAGGCCAGGTGAAACAGCACCACCAACGTGGCATCGCTGGCCACGTAAGGGCGCATGTATTGCAGCCAGGGCGCCGCCAACGGGGCCATCAGCGCCACGCCAGTGATCTTGAACATCAGGTTGCCCAGTGGCACCTGGCGCGTGGCCACGTTGGCGCGCAGTGTGGTCAGCACGGCCAGCAGGCCGCTGCCCAGGTTGGCGCCCAGCACCAAGCCCAGCGCCACAGTGACGGGGATGCCCCCCGAGCCCACCAGCGTGGCCGTGAGCAGCACCGTAGCCAGGCTGGAGTACGACACCAGCGCCAGCAGCGCGCCCATGGTCAGCTCCATGGCCAGATCGCTGGCCAGGGCGCCCAGCAGCGCGCGCACGGTGTCGGACTGGGTGAGCACCGTGGTGGCCTCGGTGATCAGACGCAGTGCCAGCAGCATCAGGCCCAGCCCGATGAACACGCGCCCCATGCGGCCCACGGTGGTGTCGGGGCGCGGCACGTACAGCACCACGCCGACAAAAATGCACAGCGGCGACAGCCACGACAAATCCAGCGAAAACACCACTGCCATCACGCTGGAGCCCACGTCTGCGCCCAGCATCACGGCCAGCGCCGCAGGCAGCGCGATCAGGCCCTGGCCGACAAAAGAGGACACGATCAGCGCCGTGGCCGTGCTCGACTGCACCACCGCCGTGACGCCCACGCCCGAGAGCGCTGCCGTCACGGGGGTGCGCACGCTGCGCGCAATGATCTGGCGCAGGCTGGCACCAAACACGCGCAAGATGCCGGTGCGCACCAGTTGGGTGCCCCAGACCAGCAGTGCCACTGCGGCCAAAAGATTGAGAAGATGCTTCATGGGTGAGCCGGGCACTATAGCGGCCCAGCCCCCTGGCGGTGGCACCGGCAGGCAATAGCGCACTGGGCAGTGCGCTATTGCGGCCAGCGCGGGCTTTTAGCGGGCGTTGCGCACGCGCAGCAGCTCGTCCAGGATCAGGCAGGCGGCGCCCACCGTGATGGCCGCATCGGCCACGTTGAAGGCCGGAAAGTGCGAGCGGCCCCAGTAAAAGTCCAGAAAATCCACCACGTAGCCGTGCACCATGCGGTCAATCACGTTGCCCACGGCGCCGCCCAGGATGCTGGCCAGTGCAAAGGCAAACAGCTTTTGCTCCGGGTGCTGGCGCAGTTGCCACAGGATGAACAGCGCCGCTGCCACGCCAAAGCCGGTGAACAACCAGCGCTGCCAGCCCCCGGCGTCGGACAGAAACGAGAACGCTGCTCCCGTGTTGTGCGCCCGCACGATGTTGAAAAAACTGGTGATGGGCGTGGCATCGCCCAGCTGGTAGGCGCCCAGGATCAGCGTTTTGGTGAGCTGGTCAGCGACCAGGATCACCAGCGCCCAGCCCAGCCAGGGCCAGATGCTGGCGCCCGTGCTGCCAGAGAACGTGCTGCGGGCCATTTACGCGTGCGTCCGTGCTTCGCCGCTGCCGTGCAGGTTGCTGGTGCAGCGGCCACAGATGGTGGGGTGGGCGGCATCTTGGCCCACGTCATCGCGGTAGTGCCAGCAGCGCTCGCATTTGGCATCCGAACTGGCTGTAACGCCCGTGTGCAGGGCGCTACCAGCTACTAAATTGATAGTGGATACGATGAACACGAACTTCAGGTCATCGCCCAGGCTGGACAGCAGCGCGTAGTCTTCGGGCGGTACGGTCAGCACCACGTTGGCTTGCAGCGAGGCGCCCACCTGGCCGGCCGCCCGCAGCGCCTCGATGTCTTTGTTGACCACATCGCGGATGGCGCGGATGCGCTCCCACTTGGCCAGCAGGCCATCGTCGGGCTGGCCCAGGGACTGGAATTTCTCGACAAAGATGGATTCGGAGCCACCAAAAATCTTCCACGCTTCTTCGGCGGTGAAGCTCAGGAACGGCGCCATCCAGCGCAGCATGGCGTGCGTGATCTGGTGCAGTGCGGTCTGGGCGCTGCGCCGCGCCAGGCTCTTGGGCGCGGTGGTGTAGAGGCGGTCTTTGAGCACATCGAGGTAGAAGCCGCCCAGGTCTTCCGAGCAGTACAGCTGCAGCTTGGCGACCACGGGGTGGAACTCATACACCTTGTAGTGCGCCAGGATGTCGTCTTGCAGCTGCGCGGCGCGCGTCAGGGCGTAGCGGTCGATTTCCAGCAGCTGGTCGAACGGCACGGCGTCCTGGGCCGGGTCAAAGTCGCTGACGTTGGCGAGCAAAAAGCGCAGCGTGTTGCGGATGCGGCGGTAGGCATCGACCACGCGGGCCAGGATTTTGTCGTCGCCAGCGATGTCGCCCGAGTAGTCAGAGGCGGCCACCCACAGGCGGATGATTTCCGCGCCCAGCTTTTTGTTGATGTCTTGCGGGTCAATGCCGTTGCCCAGCGACTTGCTCATCTTGCGGCCCTGGCTGTCCACCGTGAAGCCGTGCGTCAGCAGGCCGCGGTAGGGCGCGCGGCCTTCCAGCGCCGATGCCAGCAAGAGCGAGCTGTGGAACCAGCCCCGGTGCTGGTCGTGGCCTTCGAGGTAGAGGTCGGCCTCGGGGCCGCTGTCGTGGTGTACGCCGGGGTGCGTGCCGCGCAGCACATGGCTGAAGGTGGAGCCAGAGTCGAACCACACTTCCAGGATGTCGGTGCTCTTGGTGTAGTGCGGGGCATCTTGCGCGCCCAGAATGTCTTCGACGCTGACGCGGCTCCAGGCCTCGATGCCGCCTTGCTCGACGATGTTGGCGGCCTGGTCCAGGATTTCCATGGTGCGCGGGTGCAGTTCGCCCGAGTCTTTGTGCAAAAAGAACGGGATGGGCACGCCCCAACTGCGCTGGCGCGAGATGCACCAGTCGGGCCGGTTGGCAATCATGTCTTTCAGGCGGGCCTTGCCGTTTTCAGGGTAAAAGCCGGTGTGCTCAATCGCCTTGAGGGCGGTCTGGCGCAGTGTCTCGGGGGCTTTGTCGGTGGTGAACACGCCCTCGCCCTCGTCCATGCGGATGAACCACTGGGCGGCAGCGCGGTAAATCACCGGCGTTTTATGGCGCCAGCAGTGCGGGTAGCTGTGGGTGATGGTCTCGGTGGCCATCAGGCGGTTGGCCGTGCGCAGTGTCTCGATGATGACCGGGCAGGCTTTCCAGATGTGCTGGCCGCCAAACAGCGCAAAGTCGGGGGCGTAGCAGCCGTTGCCCTGCACCGGATTCAGGATGTCGTCGTACTTCATGCCGTGCGCTACGCAGGAGTTGAAGTCGTCCACCCCGTAGGCGGGCGCCGAATGCACGATGCCGGTGCCATCGCTGGCGGTGGCGTAGTCGGCCAAGTACACGGGCGACAAGCGCTGGTAGCCGTAGCTGCCATCCTCGCTGGCCACGTCGTACAGCGGGTGCTGGAACTCCAGGCCACCCAGCTTTTCACCGGCCACGGTGGCCAGCACCGTAAAGCTGTCCATGCCCCAGCGCTTCATGCAGGACTCGACCAGCGTGGCGGCGACGATGAACAGGCCGCGTTCGGTATCGACCAGCGCGTAGGGCAGCTCGGGGTTGAGGTTGAGCGCCTGGTTGGCGGGAATCGTCCAGGCGGTGGTCGTCCAGATGACGGCAAAGGCGTCTTTGCCCAGCGCGGGCAGGCCAAAGGCGGCGGCCAGCTGCGCTTTGTCGTGGGCTTTGAAGGCCACGTCCAGCGTCTGGCTTTGCTTGTCCTGGTACTCGATTTCAAACTCGGCCAGCGAGCTGCCGCAGTCAAAGCACCAATAGACGGGTTTCAGGCCACGGTAGACAAAGCCGCGCTCGATGACGCGCTTGAAGGCGCGGATTTCGCCCGCCTCGTTGGCGAAATTCATGGTTTTGTAGGGGTTGTCCCATTCGCCCAGCACGCCCAGGCGTTGAAAGTCGGCCATTTGCTGCGCGATTTGTTCGGTGGCGTAGGCACGGCTTTTGGCCTGCATGTCGTCGCGGCTGAGGTTGCGGCCATGTTTCTTTTCAATGGCGTTTTCGATGGGCAGGCCGTGGCAGTCCCAGCCGGGCACGTACAGCGCGTCAAAGCCCTCCAGCTGGCGCGCCTTGACGATCATGTCCTTCAGGATTTTGTTGACGGCGTGGCCCATGTGGATCTGGCCGTTGGCGTAGGGCGGGCCGTCGTGCAGGATGAACTTGGGCGCGCCCTGGCGGGCCGAGCGCAGGCGTTTGTACAGACCGGTGTCGTTCCATTCCTTGACCCAGCCGGGCTCACGCTTGGGCAGATCGCCGCGCATGGGGAAGGGGGTGTCGGGCAGGTTCAGGGTGCTGCGGTAGTCGGCAGCGGCGGGGCTGGTGTTTTGCGTGTCGGACATGGCGAATGCTTCGGGGGGAGTGCGGGGGCAGGCTGGGCGCCAGACGCCAAAGCGCCCGGCGGGCCGTGAGGGGGTGGGAGGATGTTGGCGGCGGGCGGCGCCAACGCGTCAAATTCGGTCGCGCGTGGTCTGGCGGCGGGTTTCGGCGTGGGCGGCGAACCACGCACGCGCATCGGCGCAGTCGCGGGCGATACCGGCGGTGAGGGCGTCGAGGCTGTCGTATTTCAGCTCGTCGTGCAGTTTGTGCAGCAGTTCCACGCGGATGATTTTACCGTAGGCCCCTTCGGCGCCCAGGTGTGCGGGCCAGTCCAGGCAGTGGGTTTCCAGCAGCACGCGGCCACCGTTGGCATCGTTGGGATCGAGCGAGGGGCGGATGCCCAGGTTGGCCACGCCTTCCAGCGCTTGTTCGTCCAGGCCGTGTACACGCACGGCAAAAATGCCGCTGGCCGCAGGCTTCCAGTGGGCAAAGCGCAGGTTCAGGGTGCGAAAGCCGTCGTGGGCCCCGGCGCTGCGCTCGCCCAGGGCGCGCCCCAGTTTGCGCCCATGCACCACGTGGCCAGAGATGGTGTAGGGCCTCCCCAGCAACTGCGCTGCGTCCTGCATGCGCCCGCTGCCCAGGGCATCGCGCACGGCAGAACTGGAGACGCGCAGGCCATGCACTTCGTAGCTGTTCATGCGCGCCACGTCAAAGCCGTGGGCCTGTCCGGCAGCGTCCAGCATGGCGTAGTCGCCCGCGCGCTGGCGGCCAAAGCGGAAGTCATCGCCCACCAGCACGTAGCGCGCGCCCAGGCCCTGCACCAGCACTTCGTCGATGAAGGCCTGGGGCGACTGCGCGGCCAGGCGTGCGCCAAAGGGCAGCACCACGGTCTGGCGCACACCGCAGCGCTCCAGCTCGGTGAGCTTGTCGCGCAGGGTGCCGATGCGCGCGGGGGCCAGATCGGGCTTGTTCAGCGCGGCGGCAAAGTAGTCGCGCGGGTGGGGCTCGAAGGTCAGCACGCAGCTGTCCACACTGCGGTGGCTGGCTTCGTTTTGCAAGAGCGCCAGCATGGCCTGGTGGCCCCGGTGAACACCGTCGAAATTGCCAATCGTCACGGCGCAGGCGCTGGCAATGCCGGGGTGGTGGAAGCCGCGAAAAATCTTCATGGGTTGTTATCTTTTTAATAGCGCATGGCGCACAGCCATCAAGCGCCAGAGGCCGATTTGACTTGAAAAAAGCGTATATTGTGACGCAGCCCATGCAGTGCGCCTGTCGCCTGCGTGGGCTGTCCAGACAGTCCGCGTGGCGTTCCTTCCTTGTGTGCAGCGTTGTTCCAGGAGGTCAGTGGTGAAGGTCTTGAAGCTTTCGGCACAGGGTGTGCCCCAGTCATGGATATCGCTGGAGCAGGCGGTCATCCACAGCGCTGCGGGCGATGTGCGCTGGGTGGCAGGCAGCGAGGTGGCGGTGTTCCACGGCGGGCACAACGCCATCACCGGGCTGCAGTCGGTCATTACCGTCCACAGCATCATCGGCACCCGGGGCGTGCCGGGCATCAACCCTTTTGACATCCAGCCCGCGCTGGCCAACAGCAAATTGTTTGCCCGCGACCGCTGCATCTGCGCGTACTGCGGCGGGCATTTTGACGAGTACAGCCTCACGCGCGAGCACATCGTGCCGCTGGCACAAAAAGGCGCCGACCACTGGATGAACGTCGTCACCGCCTGCCGCCCTTGCAACCACCGCAAAGGCCCGCGCACCCCCGAGCAGGCGCACATGCCGCTGCTTTACGCGCCTTACGTGCCCAGCCTGTGGGAGGACTTCATCTTGCGCAACCGCCGCATCCTGACCGACCAGATGGAGTTCCTGATGGCCCATGTGCCCAAATCTTCGCGCTTGCTGGATGCGCTGGACTGCTAAAAAACCCTGGGCCTGGGCCTTTCGGTGGGGTCGGGGCTGTGGTCAAATCAGGGTTTACCCTTAAATGCCATCGGTGTTCTCCGCATGATTGTTCGTGATCGCCCCTCGGGGCTGCGCTTGTTTCTGGTGCTGCGGGGGTCTGTGTTGCAGCGCATCCGCCTGACCTTGCTGCTCAACACCTTGCTGGCCACGCTGGTCACGCTGGCGCATGGCAACCTGTTCACCGTGAAGATCACGCTCACGGCCATCCCGTTCACGCTGATTGGTTTGCCGCTGGCGATTTTTCTGGGGTTTCGCAACACCACCGCCTACGACCGCTACTGGGAGGCGCGCAAGCTCTGGGGCGAGCTGGTGCTGCGCATGCGCAGCCTCTCGCGCCAGTGCCAAAGCCTGATCCAGCTGCCCCAGCCCATCGACCCGCTGGCGCGCGACAGCGACGTGCGCGTACGCATGGTGCACCGCTGCATTGCCTTTGCCCACGCGCTGCGCCTGCAACTGCGCGGCCAGAAGGACGATGGCACCCTGGAGCGCTGGACGACGGCAGAGGAATTTGCCCGCATCCGCAGCGTCCGCAGCCCTGCCGACGCGCTGATGCTGGCCATGGGCCGCGACCTGGGCGAGTGCGTGCGCCAAGGCCACATCGCCCCCAGCCTGGCCGTGCCCATCGACCAGACGCTGTCGGCC
>NZ_JAQUAL010000122.1:0-9830 GCF_028687295.1 Simplicispira sp. | reverse complement strand
ACGCCAATTCGCGTAGAGTGCAGGAACCCACCGTCAGGAGGCACCGGCATGGAGTTCAAGGACTACTACCAGATTCTCGGCGTCGCCCGCAGCGCCAGCGCCGACGACATCAAGAAGGCTTACCGCAAACTCGCCCGCAAATACCACCCGGATGTGAGCAAGGAGGCCAACGCGGCCCAGCACATGAGCGAGGTCAACGAAGCCAACGCCGTGCTCAGCGACCCCGAAAAGCGCGCCGCCTACGACAACCTGGCCGCACAGGCCGCAGCGCAGGCCACGCGCGGCGGCGGTGGCGATTTCCGGCCACCACCGGGCTGGGACACGGGCTTTGAGTTCTCCGACACGGGGGCAGGCTTTGCCGAAGAGGGCAGCGACTACAGCGCCTTTTTCGATCAGCTCTTTGGCCGCGCCGCCCGGGCCGCGCGCAGCCCGCACCCCGGCCAGCGCGCTGGGGGCGCGTCTGCTGGTGCAGGCCACCCCGGCGCCCAACGCGGCACCGACCACCACGCCAAAATCGCCCTTGACCTGCGCGATGCCTACTACGGCAGCGAACGCACCATCGACCTGCGCAGCGCGCACCTGGACGCCTCGGGCCATGTGGTGCAGGAAACACGCAGCTTGCAGGTGAAAATTCCCAAGGGCGTGCGCGAGGGGCAGTTGATCCGGCTGGTCGGCCAGGGCAGCCCGGGCACCGGGGGCGCACCGGCGGGCAACCTGTTTCTGGAGGTGCATTTCACGCCCGGCGGGCCTTGGCGCGCCGAAGGGCGCGATGTGTACCAGCGCCTGCTGCTGTCACCCTGGGAGGCAGCGCTGGGCGCCAGCGTGCTGGTGCCAACGCCCACCGGCGAGGTCGAGGTCACGGTGCCTGCGCACTCGCTGCCCGGGCGCAAGCTGCGCCTGAAGGGGCGGGGCATTCCGTCCACACCGCCGGGCGACCTGTTTCTGGAGCTGGACGTGGTGCAGCCCCCCGCCCACAGCGACAGCGCGCGCGCCGCTTACGCCGCCCTGGCCAAAGCCTTCCCGCACTTCAACCCGCGCCAGCCCGCGCCAGGAGCCTGAACATGCCCCACGCTTTTCACCTGCCCGTGCAACTGGGCGAACTGCTGGACGAGCACGCCCTCACCCTCGAAGAACTGGCCCAGGCCTGCCGCCGCGACCCCGCCTGGGTGAGCGCGCGCCTGCAAGCGGGCGTGATCGAAGCCCAAGGCCCCCGCGCTGGCGTGTATTACTTCACCAGCAGCACGCTGGTGCGGGCGCGGCGCATTGCGCACCTGGAAACCACTTTCGATGCCGACCCGCACCTGGCCGCACTCGCTGCCGATTTGATGGAAGAGGTGGCAGCACTGCGCCAGCGCCTGGCGCAGCTGGAGCCCCCCTCGGCGCAGGCCCACTGACCACCGCTGCACTGGTTTATTTATCAGATCAAAACAGTCCCTGAGGCCCACTGATAGGGCGTAAGCAGCTATCAAATCAAGAGCATTTTTCGGGCCAGGTGACGCACACGGTGCAGCCCTGCCCGGGCGTGGCCGTGGCGCTGGCCTGGCCGCCGTGGCGCTGGGCAATGGCGCGCACCACAGCCAGACCAGCGCCTACGCCGTCAAACTCGCTCTCGCGGTGCAGGCGCTGGAACACGCCAAACAGGCCCGCCGATTGCGCCGGGGCAAAGCCGGCACCGTTGTCCTGCACGTGCAGCGTGACCTGACCGCCCGCACTGCCTTGGCTGTCTGGCGCGCCTGGGCTGCCTGCGCTGGCCGGGTCGCCCTGCGTGCATGCATCGCCTGCGCCGGTGGCATCGCTGGCGCCCGGGGGTTCCACGGCCAGCGTGATGGCGATGTGCGCCGGTTCGCGTCCGCGCGTGAACTTGAGCGCGTTGTCCAGCAGCTCGGTGAGCAGCTGGCGCAGCAGGGCGGCGTCGGCGTATACGGGGCGCTCGGCCAGGGTGAGCTGCCACTGCACGGCCCGCCCGGCGGCGCGGGGGGCCAGCGCGTCCTGCACCTGGGCGATCAGGTCGGCCACCTCGGCGCGCGACAGCTGCTGCGGGTGAAGCGGCACGCGGGCCACGCGTGACAGCGCCAGCAGCGCGTCCAGCATGCGGCCCATGCGCCGGGCCGATTGCTCCATGGTGGCCAGAAACTCCAGCGCCTCTTGCAGCGCTTGGCCCGTGGGCAGGGCGCCGTCGGCCTCTTGCAGCACTTCGGTGACCAGTGGGCCGTAGGAGGTGATGTGGCGCAGCGGCGCGCGCAGGTCGTGCGAGACGGCGCGCAAAAACTCTTCGTGCGCGGCGGCCATGTCGGCCAGGCGCTGGTCACGCTCGGCCAGCTGGGCGCGCAGCCGGGCCAATTCCTGCGCCGGGTCTTCAGTGGGTGCCTGCGCCGGGCCAGCCATGCTGGCGGGGGCGGCGCCGGGTGTGGCGTGGCAGCCAGCAGCAGGCGAGGGCGTGGGTGTCATATCGGTTCACCTCAGGTTTGGGGCAGATCAGGCATCACAGGCGGCACGTTGGCAGGCGGTGCCGGGCCGCACCAGTCTGGGCCAGCACACGCAACGCCCAGCCGCTCAACTGCGGCCCGCCTTGGTCGGGCGCTGCCAGTTGGCAATGCTGGCTTGCTTGCCGCGCGCCACGCCCAGGGCGCCGGGGGACACGTCTTTGGTGATGGTGGAGCCGCCGCCCACGGTGGCCCCGGCGCCAATGGTCACGGGCGCCACCAGCACGCAGTTGCTGCCCACATGCACGTCGGCTTCGATCACGGTGCGGTGCTTGTTGGCGCCGTCGTAGTTGGCGGTGATGCTGCCCGCGCCGTAGTTGACGCGCTCGCCCACGGTGGCGTCGCCCAAATAGGCCAGGTGGTTGGCCTTGGCGCCATCGGCCAGGGTGCTGTTCTTGATCTCGACAAAGTTGCCGATATGCACGTCGCGGCCCAGCGCGGCGCCGGGGCGCAGGCGGGCAAAGGGGCCGATGAGCGCGCCCTCGCCCACGCTGGCGCCCAGGGTTTCGCCGTCGATGTGGGTGTAGGGATGGATGACGGTGCCCGCCGCAATGCGCGCGTTGGCAATGCAGCAGTGCGCGCCAATTTGCACGCCCTCGCCCAGCACCACCGGGCCGGTGAAGATGCAGCCCACGTCGATTTCCACATCCTGGCCGCACACGAGCTGGCCACGCGCGCCGCTGCGCACGTCATCGCGCAGGTCAAAACGGGCCGGGTCTGCCAGGCGCACGCCCTGCTCCATCAGCGCGCGGGCCTGGCGCAGTTGGTGGGCGCGCTCCACGGCGGCCAGTTGCAGCGGGCTGTTGATGCCTTCGACCTGCAAGGCGTCGGCAATGCAGTGGCCGACTACCGGCACGCCGCCCTGCACGGCCATGGCGACGATGTCGGTCAGGTAGTACTCGCGCTGGGCGTTGTCGTTGGTCAGGCGCGCCAGCCAGCCCGTCAGGTGCTGCGCGGGCACGGCCATGATGCCGCTGTAGACCTCGGTGATGGCGCGCTGGGCGTCGGTGGCATCTTTGTGCTCGACGATGCCCTGCACGGCGCCGCTGGCATCGCGCACGATGCGGCCATAGCCGGTGGGGTCGGGCAGCGTGACGGTGAGCAGCGCCAGCGCGCCGCCGGCCACGCCCTCGGACGCGGCCACCAGCGCGCGCAGGGTGTCCGGCTGGGTCAGTGGCACATCGCCCGAGAGCACCAGCACGGTGCCATCGCCCGCCAGCACGGGCACGGCCTGCTGCACGGCGTGGCCAGTGCCCAGCTGGGGCTCCTGGCGCACGAATTTCAGGTCGAATTGAGGGTCAAAAGTGGCTCCAGCGCCCGTGGGCTGGGCGCAAGCAGCTTCTACTTCGATAGCACCGTGGCCGGTGATGACCACCGCACTGCGCGGCTGCAGCTGTGCGCCGGTATCGAGCACATGCTGCAACAGGGGGCGCCCGGCCAGGCGGTGCAGCACTTTGGGGCGGCGGCTTTGCATGCGCGTGCCTTTGCCTGCGGCCATGATGAGGATATCCAGGGGTGCCATGGGGTTCTCGTCGGTGAAAGTGGGGTGGCGCGCGGGGGCGGTGCCCTGGCGCCGGTGGTGGGCGCGATTATCGGTGCGGCACGCCACTGGCCCGAGGCGGCAGCCGGGCGCGCAGCCGCTCCGGACAAACCCTCACACAGCGTCCGGCCAGGGCCAACCCTTGACGCGGCGCAAACCTGTGCGTGAAAAGCCCTTCTACAACCATGGTTTGCAAAATCGGCGGGCGTGTGAAACGGCTTTTGGCACGACTTTTGCAGAAGCACACCAAAGGGGGTTTTGCGATGACATTCATGCCATGGACCAGCGCGCTGGAGCTGGGAATCGACGAGATCGACCAGCAACACCAGCGGCTGGTGGACCTGACCAACCAGCTGCACGACGAGCTGTCCCACGACCTGCCCCGGCGCGAGGCCATCGGCGATGTGCTGGAGGGGCTGGTGGACTACACGCACAACCACTTCATCGTCGAAGAAGTGATGTTCCAGCAGCACGACTACCCCGACACGCCCGCGCACAAAGCCCAGCACGACAGTTTTACCGGCAAGGCCATGGATTTGCTGATGCGCTTTGAGGACGGCGAGGAAGTGACCTTTGAGGCGCTGGACTTTCTCAAAGAATGGCTGGTACACCACATCTGCGAGGTAGACCGCTCGTACCTGCCGTTTCTGCGCGCCCAGAACGCGCTGCAAGCGCGCAGCGCAGCGCAGCGCCTGGCCGCCTGAGCAGCGCCGGTGCCGCAGCTTTACAGCACAGCGCCCGGCGCGTGGGTGCCAGGGCCAGGCACGGTCGGTAGCTCAGGCCAGCGTCACCTTGGCAAACTTGCGCTTGCCCACCTGCACCACGTAGGTGCCTGCGGCCAGCTTCAGGCCCTTGTCGCTGACCACGCTGCCATCGACGCGCACGCCGCCGCCGTCGATCAGGCGGTTGGCCTCGCTGCCCGAAGGCGCCAGGCCCGCCTGCTTGAGCAAGGCACCGATGCCCAGCGGCGCGCCAGACAATGCCACCTCGGGAATGTCATCGGGCACACCGCCCTTGCTGCGGTTGATGAAGTCCTGCTCCGCCGAATCCGCCGCCGACACGTTGTGAAAACGCGCCGTGATCTCTTTGGCCAGCGCCACCTTGGCATCTTTGGGATTGCGCCCGCCTGCCACCTCGGCCTTGAGCGCGGCAATCTCGGCCAGGCTCTTGAACGACAGCAGCGTGTACCAGTCCCACATCAGCGTGTCCGAGATGGACAGCACCTTGGCAAACATGGTGTTGGCGTCTTCGGTGATGCCGATGTAGTTGTTCTTGGACTTGGACATCTTCTCGACGCCATCCAGCCCCACCAGCAGTGGCATGGTGAGCACGCACTGCGGCTCCTGGCCGTATTCCTGCTGCAAATGGCGCCCCATCAGCAGGTTGAACTTCTGGTCGGTGCCGCCCAGCTCCAGGTCAGACTTCAGGGCCACCGAGTCGTAGCCCTGCATCAGCGGGTACAAAAACTCATGCACCGCAATCGGACTGCCCGCCTTGAAGCGGTCGTGGAAATCGTTGCGCTCCATCATGCGCGCCACGGTGTAGCGCGAGGCCAGCTGGATCATGCCCGCCGCGCCCAGTGCGTTGCACCACTCGCTGTTGTAGCGGATCTCGGTGCGCTCGGGGTCGAGCACCAGGCTGGCCTGCTGGTAGTAGGTTTCGGCGTTGTGCTGGATTTGCTCGGGCGTCAGCGGCGGGCGCGTGTTGTTGCGCCCGGATGGGTCGCCAATCAGGCTGGTGAAGTCGCCAATCAGAAAAATCACCTGGTGGCCCAGGTCTTGCAACTGGCGCATTTTGTTCAGCACCACGGTGTGGCCGATGTGGATGTCGGGCGCCGTCGGGTCCAGCCCCAGCTTGATGCGCAGCGGCTGGCCGGTGGCTTCAGCGCGCGCCAGCTTCTTGGCCCACTCGTCTTTTGGCAGCAGCTCATCGACCCCGCGCAGCGAGATTTCAAGCGCTCGTCCTACACCATCGGATACCTGAAAAGATGTAACAACAGATTGATTCATAAGGGTTTCCTTGGATGTCCTGGTGGCAAGCTTCGCTATACTTCGCCCCACTTTGCAGTGGCGGATTCTAGTAGCCCGATTTTTCGAACGACTCGAAACACTGTAGCCCGACAGTCTGTGCGCTCCGCCGCACCCGGCCCCTGCGCCGGGACTCTGCCCCGGACACACGCTCACCCTGGGAAGACATCTTGAACAACGGCTTGACCACCGCTAGCGCGGCTTTGCTTTCGCGGCTCTCCCACGGCATCCAGAAACACCCCAAGCGCGTTACCGCTGCACTGGCACTTTTGCTGCTCACGGGCGGCGGCGGTGCCTTTGCCGTGGCCTCGTTCGGCCCCGATCCCTCCGACCTGCCTGTGCGCCTGGTCGAGCAACCGGTCGAATCCCTGGCCAGCGACGCCACCCTGGCTGAGCTGACCGACCGGCCTGGCTTCTCGCTGTACCGCTCTGACAACGTGCGCAGCAGCGACACCGCTGAATCCCTGCTGCGCCGCATGGGCGTGGCCGACCCCGCCGCCGCTGCCTTTCTGCGCCGCGACACCCACGCCCAGCAAAACCTGCTCGGTCGCACGGGCCGCCTGATCAAGGCCGAAACCACCGACGACCACCGCCTGCTGCGCCTGACAGCGCGCTGGGCACACGACGACAGCGGTGACTTCAAGCGCCTGGTGGTCGAAAAGTCAAACAGCGGCGAGTTCACCTCACGCATCGAGACGGCGCCCCTGACCGTCTCCAGCCGCCTGGCCGGGGGCGTCATCCACAGCTCGCTGTTCGCCGCCACCGATGCCTCCAACATCCCCGACAACGTGGCCATCCAGCTGGCAGAGTTGTTCTCGGGTGATATCGACTTTCGCCGTGCGCTGCGCAAAGGCGACCGCTTCTCGCTGGTCTATGAAACCCTGGAAGCCGATGGCGAGCCCCTGCGCAGTGGCCGCGTACTGAGCGCCGAGTTCCACAACCAGGGCAAATCGCACCAGGCCGTGTGGTTCCAGGAGCCCGGCACGACCAAAGGCGCCTACTACACGCTGGCGGGCCAAAGCCTGCGCCGCGCCTACCTCACCTCGCCCCTGGAGTTCTCGCGGGTGTCCAGCGGCTTTGCCATGCGCTTTCACCCCATCCACAAAACCTGGCGCGCCCACCTGGGCACCGACTTTGCCGCGCCCACGGGCACGGCCGTGCGCACCATCGGTGATGGCGTGGTCGAGTTTGCGGGCACGCAAAACGGCTTTGGCAATGTGGTGTTCGTCAAGCACCGCAACCAGCATGTCACCGTCTATGCCCACCTGAGCCGCATCGACGTGCGCCCCAACCAGGCCGTAGAGCAAGGCCAGACCATCGGTGCTGTGGGCGCCACCGGCTGGGCCACCGGCCCGCACCTGCACTTCGAGTTCCGCGTCAACGGGCAGCACCAAGACCCCATGCTCATCGCCAAGCAAAGCGAAGCGGCTGCACCGGTGTCTGCCGCTGCGCGCCCGGCATTCAACCGCCTGGCTGCCGTCATGCGCACACAGCTGGCATCGGCTGAGCTAATCGAGCAGGCCAGCGCCCAGTAAGCGCAACCGCAGGCGGGCGCCACCCAGCGCGCCCGCTGCCCACGCCCGCCTGCGCGCCCCGGCAGCTTCCTGTGTACCCACCTGCTGCCCCGCCCTACCCCCCCCACAACTGCGCCCGCCCCATGCCCTCTGACCTGTATATCGGCCTGATGTCGGGCACCTCACTGGACGGGGTGGATGCAGTGCTGGTTGATTTTTCAGGGTCAAAATGCCTTGTAATGCACCACCAGTCTGCGCCACTAGCTCCTGAATTAAGAGCACAATTGTGGGCCCTGAACACCCCAGGCCCTGATGAACTGCACCGCAGCGCCTTGGCGGCCAACGCATTGGCACGCACCTACGCCCAGGCCGTGCAGGCGCTGCTGGCCGACAGCGGCACCCCGGCCCAGGCCATCCGCGCGCTGGGTGCCCACGGGCAGACCGTGCGCCACCGCCCACAGGCCTTCGACGGCACCGGCTACACCCTGCAACTGAACAACCCCGCCCTGCTGGCCGAACTGACAGGCATCACCGTGGTGGCCGACTTTCGCAGCCGCGACGTGGCCGCAGGCGGGCAAGGCGCGCCGCTGGTGCCCGCGTTCCACCAACAGGTGTTCTGGCAACCGGGCCAGAGCGCGCTGGTGCTGAACATTGGCGGCATTGCCAACCTCAGCGTGCTGGGGGCAGACGGCAGCGTGCTGGGCTTTGACTGCGGCCCCGGCAACGCACTGATGGATTACTGGTGCCAGCAGCACACCGGCCAGCCCTTCGACCGCGATGGCGCCTGGGCCGCCAGCGGCCAAGTGCGGTCCGAACTGCTGGCGCGGCTGCAAGCCGAGCCCTTTTTGCACCAGCCGCCGCCCAAAAGCACGGGCCGCGACCTGTTCAACCCCGCTTGGCTGACAGCGCAATTGGCAGACATGGGCCACGCCACGCCGCAAGACGTGCAAGCCACATTGACCGAATTGACCGCAAACGCTTGCGCATCCATCGTAAGCAGCTACGGAAACAATAGCAAAACACTGGCCATATGTGGGGGTGGCGCCTTCAACCTGCACCTGATGCAGCGCTTGCAGGCCCTGCTGCCGGGCGTGGCCGTAGCACCCACCGATGCCCATGGCCTGCCAGCGCAGCAGGTCGAAGCCGCCGCTTTCGCCTGGCTAGCGCGCCAGACTTTGCTGGGCGCGCCAGGCAACCTGCAAAGCGTTACGGGCGCCCGTGGCGCCCGTGTGCTGGGGGCTATCTACCCCGCCTGAGGATCAGGAAAAGCTCGAACCGCAGCCGCAGGTGGTGGTGGCGTTGGGGTTCTTGATGACAAACTGCGCGCCTTGCAGGTCTTCTTTGTAATCGATCTCGGCGCCCACCAGGTACTGGTAGCTCATGGCATCGATCAGCAGCGAGACACCGTTTTTGGTCATGGTGGTGTCGTCTTCGTTGGTGATCTCATCGAAGGTGAAGCCATACTGAAAGCCCGAGCAGCCGCCGCCTTGCACAAACACGCGCAGCTTGAGGTCAGGGTTGCCTTCTTCGGCAATCAGGTCAGCCACCTTGGCCGCCGCGCTGTCGGTAAACAGGATGGGGGCGGGCATTTCGGTCTGGATGTTTTCGGCAACAGCGCTCATGGAGACTCCGGGATTTCTAGGGTTGGGCCAAATACTACTGAAAAATGGTCGGCCATTCAGGCCAGCGGCTTTTGCCGACAACCCCGGTAGGGGCATTGCCACCAACAACAAAGCCGCACCAGGCGTGAACCCGGGGCGGCTTGGTGGCAGGCAAAAAGCGGATTAACGCTTGGAGAACTGCTTGGCGCGGCGTGCAGAACGCAGACCGACCTTCTTACGTTCGACTTCACGCGCATCGCGCGTCACGAAGCCGGCTTGGCTCAGCACGGGCTTGAGCGTTGCATCGTAGTCAATCAGAGCGCGGGTGATACCGTGGCGGGCAGCGCCAGCCTGGCCGGATTCACCACCACCGTGCACGTTGATCATCACGTCGAAAGTCTCGACATGGTTGGTCAGTGCCAGAGGTTGCTTGGCGATCATGATCGAAGTTTCACGGCCAAAGTAGGACTGGATGTCCTTGCCGTTGATCGTGATCTTGCCAGAGCCTTTTTTCAGAAACACGCGGGCGACGCTGGACTTGCGACGGCCGGTGCCATTGTTCCATTCACCAATCATCTCAAGGCTCCTTACAGTTCCAGCACTTTGGGCTGTTGGGCGGTGTGGGGATGCTCAGCACCACCGTACACCTTGAGTTTCTTGATCAT
>NZ_JAQUAL010000121.1:1228-9947 GCF_028687295.1 Simplicispira sp. | reverse complement strand
GCAACCAGCAAGCGTGCGCCCAAACCCAAGGCTCCCAAAGGGTTCGTGGACGGCAGCCTCGCTCGCTCGCATGTAGCAACCGCTCGGGTTATCAAGGCTGGGCGGGCAACACCTTGAAAGGGGTGGCATTTAGCCCTTTATTGGCGGGCGCTAGCAGCTATCAAAAATGAACCCTACAGCAGATTTTCTGCACGGCCCGCAGGCCGAGTCAGGCTACAGGGCGCAGCTTGGCAGCGTCTACAGGGTTCCTACCAGGCGGCGCCGAGCGCACCCGACCCGGGGATCAAAACACCCCCAGCACCAGCCCCGCCGCCAGCGCCTCGCCCAGGGCGCGGCACTGTTCCAGGTCAGCATCAGCGATGTGCTTGGGCGCCAGGATGGCCTCGGGCGTTTGCGCGTGGGTACACACGATCAGCGGCTCGGCCACCGCTTTGAGGCGCCAGCCAGTGGCGATGCGCGCCATCTGCCGGGCGGCGTTGCTGCCATCGCTGCCCGCGCAGACCAGGCTGGCGTAGGGGCGGCCATTGATCTGGTCCAGCACGGCGTAGTAGCTGCGGTCAAAAAAGTCCTTGAGCTGGCCGCTGATGGCCGCCAGGTTCTCGGGCGTGGCAAACACATAGCCATCGGCTGCCAGCACATCCTGTGGCCCGGCCTGCGCGGCGTGCAACAGGCGCACGGTGCAGCCACGCTCCTGCGCAGCGCCATCGCGGGCGGCCTCGGCCATTTGCTGCGTGCCGCCGGTCAGGGAGTGGTAAACGATCAGCAGGATTTTGTTGGCGCACATGGGCATTGAAGAGGCAATGGGATGGTGCATGCTGGCGCTATTGCCACCATTGCGCAAGCCCCAGAGCACCCCACGGCAATCGTGAAAGCGCCGGTGCAGAGCGCCCCCGTTGGCTGCGGCGGGAGATCAGCTCAGCACGAGGCCCAGGCGCCTTCGCCCTTGGGCTGGCGCTCCATCAGCACCGAAACAGCCTCAGCGGGTTGTAGTTGGCCATCAAGCAGGGCCACCACGGCGTCGCTGATGGGCATGTCCACGCCCAGGTGGCGCGCGCGCTGCACCACGGTGCGGGCGCAGTACACGCCCTCGGCCACATGGCCCAGCGAGGCCACGGCCTGCGCCAGCGTTTGTCCCTGGGCCAGCAGCAGGCCCACGCGGCGGTTGCGCGACAAATCGCCCGTGGCAGTGAGCACCAGATCGCCCAGGCCCGACAGGCCCATGAAGGTGTCGGCCCGCGCGCCCAGGGCCACACCCAGGCGCGTCATTTCAGCCAGGCCGCGCGTGATGAGGGCGGCGCGGGCGTTCAGGCCCAGTTGCAGGCCATCGCACAGGCCGGTGGCAATGGCCAGCACGTTTTTCACGGCACCGCCCACTTCCACGCCCACAATATCGTCGTTGGCATAGACGCGCACGCTGGGGCTGTGAAAAGCCTGCACCAGCGCATCGCGCACGCAGGCGTGTTCGCTGGCGGCCACCAGCGCCGAGGGCTGGCCACGCGCCACCTCCTGCGCAAAGCTGGGGCCACTGAGCACGCCTGCTCTTAAATCAGGAGCTACCTGCGCCCGCACTTCGTGCGCCAGCAGCCCAAAAGCACTTGAACCGGGAAGCGCGGCCTCAAAGCCCTTGCACAGCCAGGCCACGGGGGCGCGGCAGTCGCGCAACTGCGCCAGCATGGCGCGCAGGGCGGCCATGGGCGTGGCCACGATGACCAGATCGGCCCCGGCCACCAGCTCGGTCAGGACGGTGGCAGCACCGTTGACCAGCACCAGCGTGGCGGGCAAGGCGATGTCGGGCAGGTAGCGCGTGTTACTGCGCGCAGCCTGCATGTCGGCCACTTGCTGGGCATCGCGCGCCCACAGCGTCACGCGGTGGCCGGCCGGGTTGGCAGCGGCGCTGATGGCCACAGCTGTGCCCCAGGCACCGGCTCCAATCACTACTATTTTCATAGCTGCTTGCGCTTGTCTGGCGGGCGCTAGAGGCCGATTTGGCTTCAAATTACTGCGGCAGCGTGCCAGCGGCCTGGGCTTGCTGCTGCTCGTACATGGCCTGGAAGTTGATTTCTGCCAGGTGCACGGGCGGGAAGCCAGCGCGGTTGATGATGTCGGCCACGTTGCCGCGCAGGTAGGGGTACACGATTTGCGGGCAGGCAATGCCGATCACCGGGCCCATCTGGTCTTCGGGCAGGTTGCGGATTTCAAAGATGCCAGCCTGCTTGGCTTCGACCAGAAACACGGTGCGGTCTTCGATCTTGGTCTGCACGGTGGCCGTGACAGCCACTTCATAGATGCCGTCGGCCACGGGGGTGGCTTCCACGCCGAGCTGGATGTCCACGCTGGGCTGGGCCTGCTCCAGCAGGATGGCGGGCGAATTGGGCTGCTCCAGCGACAAATCCTTGAGGTAAACGCGCTGAATCTGGAACACGGGTGCTTCTTGGTCGGACATGGAAGTGAGTCTTTCTGCTCAGACAAAAAAACCCGCTGGGGCAGTGGTTACCGCAGCGGGCACATGGGGCGCGATTATGCAGCGCCCAACAGCGGCATCAGGCCACCGCGCGCGTCCAGCGCCACCAGGTCATCGTGGCCACCGACGTGGGTGTCGCCAATGAAAATTTGCGGCACCGTGCGCCGACCGGTGATTTCCATCATCACGGCACGGGCGGCGGGATCGGTGTCGATGCGGATTTCTTCAATCTGCTCTACGCCTTTGGCCTTGAGCACCTGCTTGGCACGGATGCAGTAGGGGCAGACGGCAGTGGTGTACATCTTCACGGGTTGCATGGGAGAACTCCTTGGCGGGGGCAATGAATGGGCAAGCGGGCGCGCGCACGGGTGCGGTCAGGACTTTTCTACCGGCAGGCCGGCCTCTTTCCAGGCTTTGAGGCCACCGGCCAGCACCTGGGCGTTGGCATAGCCCAGCTTTTGCGCCAGGGCCGCAGCGCGCTGGGCGCGTGCGCCACTGGCACACACCAGCACCAAGGGTACAGCCTTGTTTTTGACCACAGCGGGCAAGCGCGTTTCAAACTCGGACAAAGGCACGCTCTTGGCACCGCCCGCGTGGCCAGCGGCGTATTCGTCAGCGCCGCACACGTCAATGAGCACGGCTTTTTCGCGGTTGATGAGCAGCACGGCATTGGCAGCGCTCAAGCCCCCGGCGGCCCCTTTGAGCGCAGGCACCACCAGCATGGCACCCGAAACCAGGGCCAGGAGAATCAAATACCAGTTCTCGACAATGAAATTCACGTTATTCCTTGGGTTGGCAAACAGCAGCAATTTTAGAATGTACGGTTTTGGCCCGCTTTCTTTGGGGAAACCATGCACAAACTCGTTCTGATCCGCCACGGTGAATCCACCTGGAACCTGGAAAACCGCTTCACTGGCTGGACTGATGTCGATCTGACCCCCACCGGCGTCTCGCAGGCCATGTCGGCAGGCAAGCTGCTCAAGGCCGAGGGCTACGAGTTTGATCTGGCCTACACCAGCGTCTTGAAGCGCGCCATCCACACCCTGTGGTATGCCCTTGATGAGATGGACTGCACCTGGCTGCCCGTGCAAAAGAGCTGGCGCCTGAACGAACGCCACTACGGCGCGCTGCAAGGTCTGAACAAGGCCGACATGGCCAAGCAATACGGCGACGAGCAGGTGCTGGTGTGGCGCCGCAGCTACGACACCCCGCCCCCCGCCCTCGAAGCCACCGATGCACGCAGCGAGCGCGGCGACCGCCGCTACGCCAGCCTGCCTGCCAGCGATGTGCCGCTGACCGAATGCCTCAAAGACACCGTGGCGCGCGTGCTGCCCTTCTGGAACGACACCATGGCCCCCGCCATCCGCAGCGGCCAGCGCGTGGTGGTGGCAGCGCACGGCAACTCGATTCGTGCCCTGGTCAAGTACCTGGACAACATCGGCGACGACGACATCGTGGGGGTGAACATTCCCAACGGCATTCCACTGGTGTATGAGCTGGACGACGACCTGCGGCCCATCCGCCACTACTATCTGGGGGATGCCGAGGCGGCAGCCCGGGCAGCGGCGGCTGTGGCGTGCCAGGGCAAGGCGTAAAGCTGCGGTAAAGCTGCCCTCCAGCCACCCGATTGCCCCACCCTCAGGCGTGTAAGAAAATGCCTGCCCGGGAACCGGCGCAGGCATGGCCCTTCCAAGGTATATATTGAAACGGTAAAGGTGTTCTATGGGCCACAAACTCAAAATTGCAGGGTGGGTGTCAATCGGCGTAGTGGCCGGAGCGCTGACCACGGTATCGCTACAAACCGTGGCGCGCGGCGCCATGACGCCGCTGCCGCTGGAAGAAATCCAGCAGCTCTCAGCGGTGTTTGGCTTGGTCAAGACCGACTATGTCGAGCCGGTGGACGATAAAAAGCTCATCACCGATGCCATCTCGGGCATGGTGGCCAGCCTGGATCCACACTCGCAGTATTTCGACAAAAAATCGTTCTCTGAATTTCGCGAAGGCACCACGGGGCGCTTTGTTGGCGTGGGCATCGAAATCACCCAGGAAGACGGGCTGATCAAGGTGGTATCGCCCATTGAGGGTTCGCCCGCCTTCCGCGCCGGCATCAAAACCAACGACCTGATCACCAAGATCGACGACACCGCCGTCAAGGGTCTGTCACTGAGCGATGCCGTCAAGAAGATGCGCGGCGAGCCCAGCACCAAAGTCACCTTGATGATTTTGCGCAAGGACGAGAGCCGCACTTTCCCCGTGACCATCACGCGCGAAGAGATCAAGACGCAATCGGTCAAGGGCAAGATGATTGAGCCCGGCTACGGCTGGATTCGCCTGAGCCAGTTCCAGGAACGCACCGTCGATGACTTCGTGCGCAAGGCCGAAGAGCTGTACAAGGCCGACCCGCAACTCAAAGGCCTGGTGCTGGATTTGCGCAACGACCCCGGTGGCCTGCTGGACGCTGCGGTAGCGGTGTCGGCAGCGTTTTTGCCTGCCAACGTCACCGTGGTGTCCACCAATGGCCAGTTGGCCGAGAGCAAAGCCACCTACAAGGCATCGCCTGAGTTCTACGCCCGCCGGGGCAGTGGCGACCCGCTCAAGCGCCTGCCTGCGGCCCTCAAGACCGTACCGCTGGTGGTGCTGGTGAACGAGGGTTCGGCCTCGGCCAGCGAGATCGTGGCCGGCGCACTGCAAGACCATCAGCGCGCTACCGTCATGGGCAGCCAGACCTTTGGCAAGGGCTCGGTGCAAACCGTGCGCCCCCTGGGCCCTGATACTGGCATCAAGCTGACCACTGCGCGCTACTACACGCCCAGCGGAAAATCCATTCAGGCCAAAGGCATCGTGCCCGACGTGATGCTGGACGAAACCGCCGAGGGCGACGTGTTTGCCGCCCTGCGCATGCGCGAAGCCGACCTCGAAAAACACCTGGGCAACGGCCAGGGCGAAGAGCAAAAAGACGAAGTCCGCGAAAAGGCCCGCGAAGAAGCCCGCAAACGCCTGGAAGAAGAAGCCAAAAAACCCGTGGCCGAACGCAAGCTGCCTGAATTTGGCACCGACAAAGACTTCCAGCTCACGCAGGCACTGAACCACCTCAAGGGGCGTACCGTGCTGGCCAGCAAGACGCAAACCGAGCGCAAGGAAACCAAAAAAGAAGCGCCCTGACCTGCTTTCAGACTGCGCACACCGCACAGGGCCGGACTCCGCCAGGGGCCCGGCCCTTTCAACTTCCCCCATTCCATGAACGACGACCAGCTTCTGCGCTACTCGCGCCACATTCTTCTTGATGAAATCGGCATTGAGGGCCAGGAGCGCATCCTGGGTGCCCATGCACTGGTGATTGGCGCCGGTGGCCTGGGCTCGCCTGCTGCGTTGTTTCTGGGCTCGGCGGGGGTGGGGCACATCACGCTGGTGGACGATGATGTAGTCGATCTGACCAATTTACAGCGCCAGATTGCACACACCACGGCGCGCGTGGGCCAGGCCAAGGTGGCCTCCATTGCCCAGGCGGTGCAGGCCATCAACCCCACGGTGGCCATCCACACGGTGCAGGCACGTGCCGATGCGGCCCTGCTGGAGCAGCTGGTGGCCAGCGCCAACGTGGTGCTGGACTGCTCTGACAACTACGCCACGCGCCACGCCATCAACGCAGCCTGCGTGCGCCAGGGCGTGCCGCTGGTGGCAGGCGCAGCCATCCGCTTTGATGGGCAAATCACCGTGGTCGATCCGCGCAGCAGCGCATCGCCCTGCTACGCCTGCCTGTTTGACCCAGCGGCACAGTTTGAAGAAGTGCAGTGCGCCACCATGGGCGTGTTTGCGCCGTTGGTGGGCGTGATGGGTGCCATGCAGGCCGCCGAGGCGCTCAAGCTGCTGAGCGGTGCCGGACCGTCGCTGGCAGGACGCCTCTTGATGCTGGACGCCCGCACCATGGAGTGGAATAGCCTGCGGGTGCCGCGCAACCCGCATTGCAGCGTCTGCGGCGCAACCGCCACAGCGTAGGAACACGCCTACGTACAGCGCGTGCTGCCGCTGGCAGAATTGCCGACCGGCCAGACCTACAGTGGTTCAACGGTTAACGCACCTGCCCGACGACCGTGCAATGGATCCGATTGTGAAACTCAAGACCTACATCGTTGAAGACAACGCCACCATCCGCGAAAACCTGATTGGCACGCTGGAGGAGTTGGCATCCGTGGAGTCTGTGGGTGCCGCAGCAACGGAGGACGAGGGCAAATCGTGGCTGGCCGCGCACCCTGCGCACTGGGACTTGGCCATTGTGGATTTGTTCTTGCGCCAAGGCAGTGGCTTGGGTGTGCTGGCCGCCTGCCGCAAGCGCCTGCCCCACCAGCGCATGGTGGTGCTCAGCAACTACGCCACCCCGGACGTGCGCGTACGCTGCGCCCAGTTGGGCGTAGATGCTGTCTTCGACAAATCCAATGAGATTGACGCCCTGATCGACTACTGCATTGCCCAGAGCGATGCAGCCCGCCCCTCACCCATCGACTGATGGTGCCCGCCTCAATCAATCAAGCGGTTTTTCAGGGCGTAATAGGTCAAGTCGCTGTTGGAAGACAGCGCCATTTTTTCCATCAGACGGGTGCGGTAGGTGCTCACCGTTTTGACACTCAACGACAGCGCTTTGGCAATGTCGCCCGCCGTTTCGCCACGCGCCAGCTTCAAAAACACCTGAAACTCCCGCTCAGACAACTGCTCGTGCGCGGGCGCATCGTCCTTGCGGTTGAGTTGCTGGGCCAACAGCTCGGCCACCGCAGGCGTCAGGTAGCGCCGCCCCAGGGCGATGGTGCGAATGGCCTCGACAATCTCTTTGGGCTCGCACTCCTTGTTCAGGTAGCCACTGGCGCCCTGGCGAATCATGCTGATGGCGTAGTGTTCCTCAGGATAGCCGCTCAGAATCAGGATGCCCATCTCGGGGGCTTTGGCGCGCAGCATGGCCAGTGCGTCCAGGCCGCTTTGCCCGGGCATGGACAAATCCATCACCAACACATCCACAGGGTGGTTGCGCACCAGGTCAATGGCCTCACGGCCATTGGCAGCCTCCCCGGAGACGCGCAAATCCACATGCTCCGACAGAAACTGGCGCAACCCCGAACGCACGATGGCGTGGTCATCCACAATTCCAACATTGATCATTGAGCCTACTTTCCGCAACGGCAGCTCTGTCTGCCCGCAACACCACGATGTGGCCATACATTGAACCGCACAAGCGGTGCCTGCGGCAACCGCTGGCGGGCGTGGCCGCATTATCCAGAAATTCACCATTTCCGCCCCGGAGGGTTCCATGCGCTGGTCCCAACTGCACAAAATTGCCATCAGCCTGCCACTGGCCGTGCTGGCGGCGCTGGCCCTGATTGCCATCAACGAATCGGGCTACCAACGCTCGCACCGCGCGCTGCAAACCATGGCGCACAACCAGGCCGCACACTCCTCCGTCAACCGGTTGCTGCAAAGCATGCTCGATGCAGAAACCGGCCACCGTGGCTACCTGCTGACCGAGGACGAACGCTACCTGCAACCCTACGAGGTTGCGGTATCCACCGTCAATAGCAACCTGGATGAATTGCGCACCCTGCTGGCCGAGTCCCCCGAAGACATGGCCGACTTTGCACAGCTCTCGCGGCAAATATCACGCAAGCTCTCGGAAATGGAGCTGAGCCTGCAGCTGTACCGCCAAGGCAATGAAGACGCCTGGAAGTTCGTCATGTTCAGCGATGTTGGCAAGGAAAACATGGACGCCATCCGCCGCTATGGGCGCGCCCTGCTGGAGCGCAATACCCAGCGCGTCGTCAGCAGCCAGGTCGAAGTGCAGCGCTCGCTGCACCTCTCGCGCCTGGGCATTGCCACCGTCACGGCCATCGGGCTGCTGGCCTTTTACATGTACCTGCGCCAGACCAATGCCCTGCAACGCGCCACCGAGCGGGAGCAAGAAGTGCTGGAGCACGAACGCGCGCGCCTGGAAGGCCTGGTGCGCGAGCGCACGGCCTCGCTGTCGGCGCTGGCCAACCATTTGCAACAAGTGCGTGAAGACGAACGCGGCTATCTGGCCCGTGAACTGCACGACGAACTCGGCGCCCTGCTGACAGCGGCCAAACTGGACGTGGCACGCCTGAAGTCCCGCCTGGATACGCAGGCACCCGAAGTGCTGGAGCGCCTGCGCCACCTGAGCGAAACGCTCAATGGCGTCATCGCCCTCAAACGGCGCATCATTGAAGACCTGCGCCCGTCTTCGCTGTCCAACCTCGG
>NZ_JAQUAL010000121.1:0-1128 GCF_028687295.1 Simplicispira sp. | reverse complement strand
CACCACCTACAGTCGATTGCACAGCGCACCACCACACAAGGAGCCAGGCATGTTGCACTACGCCGTCGTTTTTCTGGTCATCGCCTTGATCGCAGCCATTTTCGGTTTTGGTGGCATTGCCGCCGGGGCTGTGGATATCGCCAAGATCTTGTTTTTCATCTTCGTGATCATGGCCGTGGTGAGTTTTGTCATCGGTCTGATCAAGCGACGGTGATCTGTCACGCACCCCGACCAGCCTCCACTCTCATTCAGGACTTTCGCCATGAACACCACACCCACCAACACCCCCTCCACTGATACCCGCGCCAGCACCCAAGCCAGCGATACCGTCCAGCATCTGGCCGATACCGCGCGCCACCTGACGGACAGCGCACTGCAAGGCGCCCAAAGCGCCATCCAAGCCACCCGCAGCGCCGCCGACCAGTCTTTGGACAAGGCTGCGCACAGCGTGCAGGGACTGCGCGAGAGCGCAGAGCCCGCCATCGGCGACCTGGCCGCCAAGGCGCAGGCCTTGGCCTCGCGCAGCATTGGCTACTGCGCGCAAAAGCATGCTGTGCTGCGCAGGCAGATGGACGACTGCACCGCCGCTACCACGGAGTACGTGAAAAACCAGCCCGGCAAATCCATGGCGATTGCCGCTGCCACCGGCGCAGCGCTGACGGCCGCAGTGTTGCTGCTGTCGCGTCGGCAGGGCAGCAATACCTGATACTGACAGCCCCATCCCCAACATCCACCAAGGAAAAAACCATGAAATATGTACGCGCCATCGCTTTTGCCGCTCTTGCAGGCATCACCATCGTCACCACGGGCTGCTCGGTAGCCCGCCACCAGCAAACCGTGGGTGCTTATGTCGATGACGCAGGCATCACTGCCGCCGTGAAGGCCAAGATGACCGAAGACCCCGTCGTCTCTGCCGCAGCCATCAGCGTGGAAACACTCAACAACACCGTGCAACTGTCCGGTTTTGCCAAGTCGCAGGCAGAAAAAGACCGGGCCGAATCGATTGCCCGCAACACCCAGCATGTGCGTGAGGTGCGCAACAGCATCGTGGTGCGCCCATAACACCAGCGCGCAAAAAAGCCGCCGTCCGCGCAGTGCTGCGGGCGGCGGCTTTTTTGTGCGTGGGCG
>NZ_JAQUAL010000239.1:0-2530 GCF_028687295.1 Simplicispira sp. | reverse complement strand
CGGTGCTGATGAGCGCGGCCCAAGCGCAGCGCCGGGGCCTCACGCCCCTGGGCATCTACCGCGGCGTGGCCGTGGCGGGCTGCGGCGCCGACGAGATGGGCATCGGCCCGGTGTTTGCCATCCCCAAATTGCTGGCGCGCCACGGCCTGAGCGTGGATGACATCGGTCTGTGGGAAATCAACGAAGCCTTTGCCTGCCAGGTCATTCACTGCCGCGACACGCTGGGCATTCCAGACGAGCGCTTGAACGTCAATGGCGGTGCCATTTCGATTGGCCACCCGTTTGGCATGTCGGGTGCGCGCCTGGTCGGCCACGCCCTGCTGGAGGGGCGCCGGCGCGGTGTGAAATACGCCGTGGTCAGCATGTGTATCGGCGGTGGCATGGGCGCAGCAGGGTTGTTCGAATTGGCGTAAAAAATAAGGGGGGAATCTGGTTTTTCCCCTGAAGGGGCAGGACTACACTCCATTTCCAAAAATAGAAGGAGACAGGCTTGGAAGCAGCGATTTCGGAATCAACCTCCACGGGTGCGCTCTTGGGGGAGCACCTTTCGCCCGAATTCCTCAGCCAGATTCTGGGCGCCATCTACGACGCTGCACTGAACGAAGCCGCCTGGGTTACCTGCTTGCAGTTGGTGCGCAACACGCTCGGCGCCAATTACGCGTCGCTGATCGTTCGCCATGAAACCATTGACGACATCGGCCTGATCGTTTCGGCTGGCAGTGACCAGTCTGATATTGACCCTGGCAATCCCCACATTGCCATGAGTCCGTTCACCGGCATCAAGCCCGATCAGGTGGTGACCATCAAGGATGTGTTGACCGAGGCGGAGTGGCGCGCTTCCTGGTACTACCGCAGTTACTGCGCGCCGCAAGGGGTGTTCCATGTACTGGCCGCCGACATTGCCACGCGCAATGGCGGCGTGTATGGCTTTCGCGTCACCCGGCCTGAAACATCGCCCGACTTTTCCCAGGCCGACATCGACTTTTGCCGCCTGCTGCTGCCCCACATCAAGCGGGCGCTGAACCTGCACCTGTCCATCCACCAAGACCGCAAGGTCAGCACGCTGTACAGCCATGCCATGGCGCAGATGATGGTGGGCGTGGTGGTGCTGGACCAGAACGGCCAGGTGATGGAGTGCAACGCTGCCGCCACGGCCATTCTGGATGCCAAAGATGGGTTGAGCGTGGCAGGCGGGCAGCTGGAAGCGTCTTATGTCGAGGACAACCGCAAGTTGCAAACCTTGGTGCGCAGTGCGCTGTCCTCGCCACCGGGCGGGCATTTGGCGCTGAACGAGGCCATGTCGGTCAGCCGCCCTTCAGGCCGGCTGGGCTGGGGGCTGATTGTGCAAAGCATTGCCTCTGACCAGTGGACGGAGGGCAAACAGCGCCCCAGCGTGGCCGTGTTCGTGCGCGATACCGAGGGGCGGGTCGATCCGCCCGTGCGGCTGGCGCAACAACTGTTCCACCTGACCCCCGCTGAAACCGCGCTGGCCATCCAGTTGGCCAACGGCCTGTCGCTGGAAGAGGCGGCCGAAATACTGAACATCAAGCGCAACACCGCGCGGGCACACTTGCGCTCCATCTTCTCCAAGACGGGCGTGCGCCGCCAGACGGAGCTGGTGCGCATCTTTCTCAACAGCGTGGCCTGGCTGAGCGCTGCCGACTGAGTTCACGTCCCCAACCCACCCGCAGCCCCCGGCGGCGCTGGTGCGCACCGGGGGATTTTTGCGACTGCACTGCGCGTCTGCCACCGCACGGGTGCAGCGCCGCTTGATGATCATCCTGCTGCGGGGGTGATTGCCCGTGCGCTGGTGGCGGTGCAGCAGGGGGCCAGGGGGGGGCTATTTGCTGCTTTTTTGATAGCTGCTTGCGCTTATCTACATTGGCCTGGAAGCCATTTTGACCATTATTTTGAGTGCGGCGGTCAGGGCGCGGCCAGCCCGGTGGGCGGTGCCAGTACGCTGCGGCTGCCAAACTCGAATCCCACCACCATTTTCCGGTGGGCGATGCGCCAGCCCGCCGGGGTGTGCGTCCAGCGGTCGTGGTAGTAGCCCATGCACTCGTAGGTTTGCGCGGCCTTCTCGCCCGCGCCACGGTGCGATGCGCGTACTGCGGTGCGGCTGCTGACCAGCAGTGCATCGCCCTCAGCGCTGTCGTCTTCGGGCGTGTCCACATCCACCACCAGGTTGGCCAGCAGGTGCTGGGTGGGGCCGCAGCCCCCCAGGTGGTTGCGCAGCATGTCCAGGATGGCCGCTGGGTCGGGCAGCGTGCGCAGCCCGTATTGGGCGCTGGCATCGGTACTGAACACCTGGTCCATCAGCCCCCAGTCGCGCTCGTCGCACAGCTGGACGTAGCGGATCAGCACTTGTTGCAGTTCGCGTTCGAGCCACAGGCGTTCAAGCTGAATCACGGTGCTTCCTTGGCGGCGGCAAACAAGGGCGCTGGGGCCGCTGTGTTGGTGGTGGGTGTGGACGCAACCGCACGGCGCTGGGTGCCCACGCCCAGCCAGCAGGCCATGGCGGGCAGCAGGA